>JBIKRY010000236.1:0-7709 GCA_044348925.1 Bernardetiaceae bacterium | reverse complement strand
AATATTGTTAAATTTGTAAATAAAAACACTAAAACATACACTAAACTTACTCAAAAATTCTTAAAAAGATGTGTACATACCCTAGGTGTCCCACAAACCACTCCATTAGCACGTCAAAAGTGCATTGAAAAGCTACTTTTGTTAGTTTATTACCTGTTTTTGTGTGCTAAAACTGAAAAAAAGTTGTTTCTTTGTGCAAGTTTGACGTGCTGGTGGAGTTGGCTGTGGGAGACAGCCAATGGCAAAAATATTTTTATGCTAAAATGTATTTTTCAGTCATAAAATTTGTAAATCAAATAATTACTTCTTTAATTGCTGTTGTAAAAACTGTAATTATGATTGACTTCTTACGTTCTATATTTAATTCCTTTATTGGTATTTGGAACTCGATACCAGATGATGCCAAAGCAGAAATAAGGAAAGCCTTTTTGAGGCTTTTAGAAGAATTTCTGAGAGGTTTTTACAAAAAATATACGGGTAATAATTAATAACAAAATTTATGGAAACTTTTAAAGATTTTATGAAACTTCCTGCAACGCAAGGAATAATAGGTAAATCTATTTATGATTTACAAAATGATATTACAACTATTCTGTTACCATTTACACAAGGCAAAGATAGTGCTAAATCAGCTGCAGAAGAAGCTGTTAAATTGGTAAAAGATGAAAGTTTAATAACAGAAATTAGTAATGAGGTTGGCACACCAAAAGAAAATGAAACAGAAGATGAGTTTGTAACAAGATGTTTAAAAATAGCGGATAAGTTATTATCTAAAAAACTTGGTATGTAATATTTTATGTTCTTATTATTTCATTAAGTTTACTTTTACATTCCTCTAAAACTAATTTTCTGCCCATTCTCCACGCTGTTTCTTGTTCTGAAATCTTAAAAATATAGGTTTCATTGATTGTTATTTCGTCTAAAATTTCTTTTTGGGTTTGGGTTATTAGCTTTTCATCAATTTTATAATTTGTTAAAACTTGTTTTAGGCAAGCAAAAAACTCGTTGGTAAAAACCACTAAATCCATTTCTACGGACATATTTTCATTAATTTGCTTTACAATTTTTGGGTAAGGCAACCAAAAATAAAATGTCAAAAATTTACCTCTGTCTGTTTTCGATATTTTTTGTATATAACTTTCCGCACTTTTGCCATCTGTGCAAATATAAATTTCTAATTCTTCTGATTTCACTTTTGGCAACAAGAATTTCTGCAATAGATTTTGTTCTATTTTATCACCCAATAAATTAAGATAAGCTATTTCGAGGTCAAAATTAAAGTTAGGTACGGTATAATTCCCTGTTATGCTAATTTCCATAAAATTTTCTTATTGTATAATTAAATTTTGAAACTTTTTTGATTTCCTTCTGGAATAAATCCATTTTGTTGGTAAAATAATCGTAAAAGTGCTTTTTCAATATCTTTTGCTTCTTGCGTTTTTACCCCAAATAATTCTTCTAAAATTGTGTGTACTACATTTCTTTTTCCATATTTCTTTCGCAATTTAACTATTTGTTGATGAATTCGTGTTGGATTGCCCGAATTTAATGTTATTCTATCCAAATCAGCCTTACCAATTTTATAGGTTTTTCTATTGACAGTAATCTCATAAATGGCGTAATTTCCTTTGGCTTCGTTATGGTTTTTGTGCATTTTAAACTTTATTGAAGTATTAACAAAATTAGTGATAAAGACTATAATTTAAAAATAATTTTGTCTAAAATTTTTTGTTGGTTCAAAACTTTCCAAAAGGTAAAAAACCACCTGCCAAAATAACCTATTTTCCTTTCTTTTCTGTCATTTTGTCGCTAAATTGCAATTTGTATAAAAATTGTAATTAGGTAGTTTAGTTTGTGCAAAAATCATTGCTTTTAAAATTAAGCTATTCATATAACTACTAATTCATAACTCATAATTATTATGGTACAAGAAAAAGGCAAAATCTCTATTCATACAGAGAATATCTTTCCAATTATTAAGAAATTTTTATATTCTGACCACGAAATATTTTTGCGTGAGTTGGTTGCAAATGCCATTGATGCGACACAAAAGCTAAAAGCATTGGCTGCAAGAGGCGAATTTAATGGCGAAATTGGCGAAACCAAAATCAAAATTTCGATAGACAAAGAAGCCAAAACTTTGACTATTTCGGATAGAGGCTTGGGTATGACTGCCGATGAAATCAAAAAATATATCAACCAAGTTGCGTTTTCGGGTGCAAGTGAGTTTCTAAATAAGTACAAAGATGTGCAAGAAGCTCAACAAATGATAGGACATTTTGGCTTAGGATTCTATTCGGCTTTTATGGTATCTGATAATGTAAAAATCTATACAAAATCTTTCCAAGAAGGTGCAACGCCTGCTATGTGGTCGTGTGATGGAAGTACAGAATTTGAAATTACAACAACCGACAAAGAAGACCGAGGTTCTGATATTGTTTTACATTTGGCTGCGGACTCAGAGGAGTTTTTGGAAGAAAGCCGTATTCAAGGAATTTTGACAAAATATTGCCGTTTTTTACCTTATGAAATCGAATTTCAAGGCAAAGTTATCAACGAAACAAGACCAATTTGGACAAAAGCACCGTCAGAATTGACCAACGAAGATTACATTAAGTTTTACAAAGAAATGTACCCAACGGCAGAAGACCCTTTGTTTTGGATACATTTGAACGTAGATTATCCGTTTACTTTGACAGGAATTTTGTATTTCCCAAAAGTAAAACAAGATTTTGCTTACCAAAAAAGTCGTATTCAGTTATATTCTCGCCAAGTTTTTATTACAGATGAAGTGAAAGATGTAGTGCCTGAATTTTTGACTTTATTGCACGGTATCATTGATTCGCCAGATATTCCGTTGAATGTTTCGCGTAGTTATTTGCAAGCAGATGGCAATGTCAAAAAAATAAATTCCCATATTACCAAAAAAGTAGCCGATAAATTAGGTGAATTGTTTAACACAGACCGCAAAGTCTATGAAGAAAAATGGGATAGCATTGGCTTGTTTGTAAAATACGGCATGATGACAGATGATAAATTTTATGACCGAGCAGTTAATTTTGCTTTGTTGAAAAACATTGATAATCAATGCTTTACATTTGCAGAATATAACGAAAAAGTAAAAGATACACAAACCGATAAAAATAATAAAATTGTGTATTTGTATGCCACAGACTTGGAAAAACAAGATGCCTATATTCAATCGGCACGCAAACGTAGTTATGATGTTTTGCGTTTTGATGGCGTAATGATAGACAACCATTTTACTGGAGTATTAGAACGTAAATTGGAAAATACTTTGCTAAGACGAGTAGATTCTGGAACTATTGATACCATCATAGACAAAGGCGAAGTAAACGAAGTTATTTTATCCCAAGACGAACAAAGCAAATTGACTGAATTGTTCAAAAAAGTATCGGGCAAAGAAGATGTAAAAATTCAATCTTTACCTGCTGACGAAATGCCTGTAATTATTTCTTTGCCAGAATTTATGCGAAGAATGAAGGAAATGGCAGTGGTGCAAGGTATGGATTATATGAAAGATTTGCCTGCGTTTTTGGAAGTTTCTATCAATGCAAATCACCAATTAATTCATAAATTACTCAAAGAACAAGACGAAGTTCGCAAAGAACAATTAGCTTTACAAGCATACGATTTGGCTTTGTTGTCCCAAAATATGCTTGGTGGTGCTGCTTTGACACGATTTATTAACAGAAGTGTGGAGTTTGCGGGGTAATTTAGCATAATTTGATTGCTTGTATAACTTACAACAAAATGCTAATTTTATTACAATATACTTATCTGTCATTCTGCGTTTGTTGATACGAAATGTCGCATCAACAAATGCAGAATGACAAATTACTTTAGCAAAATGTATGTTCAAAAATATGTAATTGATACACTATAGCTCCTTAAAAACATAATTTTTTTTGCAAAAAACGATTCTATGTTGCACCAAAACCTACACATTGCAAAACCTATTATTCAAAATATGGTTTCGGCATTTACCGAAAAACACGATATTTCTTTGTCGGTAAAACGGTTAGACCAGATTCACCCAACTATTCAAGGAAACAAATGGTACAAATTGCAACACAATATTACAGAAGCTAAAAGACAAGGAAAAACTATTTTGCTTACTTTTGGAGGTGCATATTCTAATCATATATACGCTACAGCTGCCGCAGGTAAGGCATTAAATGTAGAAACTATAGGTATTATTAGAGGCGAAGAAACGCAAGTTATCAATCCTATTCTGTTGTTTGCCAAACAAAATGCTATGCAAATAGCTTATACAAGTAGAAGTATGTATAAATTTTTGCGAGAAAATTTTGCCTCTCCCCTATTTTACGAAAAAATCCAAGAAATTTTATTGGAAAATTTAGGAATAAAAAATATAGAAAATATCTATATCATTCCCGAAGGTGGTGCAAATGATTTTGCAGTGCTTGGTTGCCAAGAAATTTCAACGGATATAGTAGAAAATCAAAAGCAAAAATTTGACGCCATTTGTTGTGCTTCTGGTACAGGTAGCACTTTAGCAGGAATTATTTTAGGTTGCCCCTCCCCTACTGTCCAAAAAATTGGTTTTGCAGTAGTAAAAGGAGGAGAATTTTTAGAAACAGATATTAAAAAAATGGTAGCCAAGCAAACAACGCAAAAACTTGATTTTAAACTACAAACAACCTATCATTTTGGCGGATATGCTAAAAAAAATAGCATTTTAACAGAATTTATCCAAGATTTTGAACAGACTTACCAATTTCGCATAGAACCTATTTATACAGGAAAAATGTTTTTTGGGCTATTTGACTTAATCCAACAAGGTTATTTTGCCAAAAATAGCAAAATATTAGCTATTCATACAGGCGGCATCTATTAGACATCAGACACTATAAAACACGAAGTTCATAATTTTTCTTTCAAAAAATTAGCTGTGTCGCAGATTAAACTTTGAAATAATTTAATTTATCACACCTTTATTTTTCGCCTCAATAAATTCATAGATTTTTTTAGTGAAATCTTGTGCTTTTTTACTTAAGTCTTCCCACTTGATGTTTTTATTCTTTATGTCATTCACAACTGCTGTGGCTAACTTTTCTTTATGGTCTGATGAAAAAGTTTTATAAGTAGCCTCTCCATTTTTGCCTAGTTCTAATTTTAAACCTTTGGGAACTTGTAAACTATATTTTTGCAAAGTTTCAATAATATGATTTCGTAAATATTTATCATCTATCTTTTGATAAGCTTTTTCATCAAACTCTACAATTTCAAATTTTTTAGAATTTATATCATTTGTTGCTATGTATAGTTTTGGCAAAGCTAATTTTAATTGCTTAGCACTCAGCAAGTTTTCTATTTCTCTTACCTTTAATTTTATGTAATTATTGCCTAATTGTTCCTTAAACTTGTCATGTTTTGTGTCTTTTCCCATGTCAGCATCTGCAATTAACATCACATTATTTGCCAAAAATTTAGCATTTATCAATTCACTTTCTTTTTCATTATCAAAATCATAATGCACAATATTAGAACCTGCATATTCAAAAAACGAATAATGACGGTCTTCTTTCCAACGATTTGCTTCATTTTTGTATTCGAGCAAGGCTTGCAAATAGGCTTTTACATACATTCTATCGGTAATTCCTTCAACCCAAATACTACAATTTGCCAAAAATACAGACGAATTATGTACGCCTAACTCGTGCAATATTTTCAAATCTGTATGACTTACTTCTCTAATTTTGCTTTTACTTTTTACTTCACTTGCTTCTCTTTCTCTCTCAAAAACAAAAATAGAAATGTCATCATTGCCTGTAATGGTCAAGTCTAACAAATGATTAGAATGTGTAGTAAAGAAAATTCGCAATTCTTTTGCCTTAATATCTTCGTTTTCTGTGATTAAACGCAAAAATTCACGTTGCAAGGCAGGGTGCAAATTCAATTCAGGTTCTTCTATAAAAATCCAGTCCCCTTTTTGTGCCATAAACAACTTATAGGTTAATAACATCAAAGTTTGTATGCCATCACCATAATTGTGCAACTCTCTTTCTTGTTCTCCCACGAAAGTTACAGTAATATGCCTTTCTTCGTGATTATCAGCTTTTATACTGGTAATTTCTATTTTTTGCCCAAAAAATGTTATGCCTATAAATTCTTCAAATTTTTCAAACTTTCTTCGTTTATCTTGTAAACTTTGTTTACTTTTTGAAATAGTATCATACAAATCACGACCTGTGAAAATATCTAAATTTTCTACTTTGTCTAATTCATAATTATATTTGACAGATGACTGAAACAAATTTTTATTTTCTGTGGTTGTGGTGGCTTCAAAAACTTCTTTCTTTTCATTGATAAATGTAACAGCACTGCGGAGAGTGGGAATGTAGGTTTTATGGAAAGATTTTAAATAGATAAATGCTTGAATAATAATAACAAAAAGTTCGTTAATTTTTAATAATAATGGTTCATAATCATCATAACCTTCTGCCTTGCTTTGTTTTGCTACAACTTCAACAAACTCTCTAAGAATCTTATAATTACCTCTAATGTCTATATAATTTTTTAAATAATTTAAGTTTTGTTCTATACTTGTTGTCAAGCTATAAGTATTAGAATATATACTATATTGGAATATGCGATTTAGTAAGTATTGATTACTATCTTTTTGTAATTTTTCTATAATTATTTTTATATAGTTTGAAAGTTCCGCAATTAATTTCTGATAATCAAAACTTAAAAGTAGTGGCTCTCCCAACTTCATTACCTCCCTCATAAACCTACTTTTCCCTGCATTATTTGACCCCACCAGAATATTTATTCTGTTAATGGCTAATTCAGGTGCGTTGTTATTTGAGTTTTCAAAATGAAAATCATTTGCGATGGGTGTGTTGTGGAAAGAAAGAATTTGTTGCATATTTTTTGAGTTTAGCAAAACTAATGAAATTTTGGTGAAGTTATAAATAAAATGTTTTTTTTCCATAGAATAGGGATTACAATCTCTATTCTATGGAAAAATAATATTTTGAAAACATTACATTTGTAAAATTATCTAAAATTTGTCATTCCTACAATTTCCCCCTCAAAAACTCCGCCGTATAATTTCCTTGCAATTTTACCATTTCTTCGGGAGTTCCTTCAAAACAGATGTTTCCGCCTGCATTTCCGCCTTCTTTGCCAATATCAATTATCCAATCTGCCGATTTGATGACTTCGGTGTTGTGTTCAATCACCAAAACCGTATGTCCTTCTTCCACTAAGGCATTGATAGAAATTAGCAATTTGTTGATGTCGTGAAAATGTAAACCTGTTGTCGGCTCGTCAAAAATGAACAAGATTTTTGTCTTTTCTTTGATGCCACCTTTGCCTAAAAAACTTGCTAATTTCACTCTTTGTGCCTCTCCCCCACTCAAGGTACTTGACGATTGCCCAAGTTTTACATAGCCTAAACCTACTTTTTGTAAAGGCAATAATTTTTCTTTTATGCGTTTTTCCTCTGCAAAAAACTCTATGGATTCGTCTATGGTCATATCCAAAACTTCATAAATATTTTTGCTATTGTATTGAATATCAAGGGTTTCGGCTTTAAATCTTTGTCCTTTGCAAGATTCACATTTTAAATGCAAATCTGCCATAAATTGCATTTCTATCGTAACTTCGCCCTCGCCTTGACACATATCACAACGTCCTCCATCAACATTAAAAGAGAA
>JBIKRY010000235.1:0-7731 GCA_044348925.1 Bernardetiaceae bacterium | reverse complement strand
CAAAAGTTGACAAATGTCCATATGGTAAAATTGGAATAAAATTGCCAAAGTGGGAATTGCTGATTTATTATATATTTTACTTGTAACTTGTTGATTATCAATAAAGTAATCCGTAGTTCACGTTAAAATAGTAATTAATCTTGCTTTGTTAGCAAATCACACCCTAAAGCGTAGGATACATGCTTACTACACAACTTATAGCGAAAAATAACTTACAAGCAATAGATAACTTTTCAAAAAAATTGCAAGTAGTTATTCTACTTTATCAAAAAATACTAACTTTGCAAAAATAATCTACTATTATGCGACAACAAGTAAGAGTACAACAACAGCAACAGGTGCAACGTCCTGTAGGTTCGTATGTAAAAACAAAAAAATATGAATTAGATAAGCAATTATACATAAAAATGGCAATGTTAGCAGCCTTAAAAGAGTTTTGGTATGCGTGGTTTGTGCCTGTTGCTATTTTAGCAATTTCTATTTTTGTAGCTGGGAGTTTTTGGTGGTGTTTTGGAATAGCTTTGACAGTGAGTATTTTGTATTTGCTTTTTTGGGCAATTCAATTTGGCGGTATTACACAGATAGACCAAGGCAAAATTTTATTCGAGAAATTTTATTACGAAATAGATGGAAAAAATATTTTGGTAAAACGCAACGAAAAAGAAGGCATGATGCTAACTTGGGAACAGATAAAAAAAGTAGAATTTCATAAAGCAGCATTTGTTTTATGGCTCTCACGTGGACAATTTATCTACTTGCCTTTTGATATTTTTAAGGAACAAGAACTAAAATTAATGGAGGCTATTTTGCGTAGAAAAAACTTTGTAAAAGATAAAACAAAAGCAAAAAATACCAACGAAGAGCCTAAAAAAGAGGAAAATAAATAAATTTACGAAGTTTTGTAATTTGCGTAGCAAGACTTGCTACGCAAATGATGTTATTTTATTTGGTGTTTACCATAAACAATTCACGAGATTGTTTTGGAGCCTCGATACCTGCTGCACGAAATGCACTTGCTACACTTTCGTTTAAGTTAAATAAAATGCCCCAATAAGAATCTACAAAGTCTTTGGACTTGACCCAAATATTTAAGGTTATTTCTATTCCATTATCAAAAAAACCACTTACTACTACCGTTGCTTGTGGAGTTTTACGTGCTAAAGGTTCTTTGTCGGCTATTGCTAACAAAATTTGACGAACTTTGCTAATGTCGGTATCCGAAGACAAACGAAAAACAAAATCTAAACGGCGGTTTTCTTCTCCCGACAAATTCACAATAGCACCACCTGCCACTGCACCATTTGGCAAAATAATTACTTTGTTGTCTGGACTTAATAAAATGGTGTTGAAGGCTTGAATTTCTTTGACTGTACCTATTTGACCTTGTGCTTGAATAATATCGCCAACTTTGAAGGGTTTGAAAATCAAAATTAACACACTGCCCGCAAAATTGGACAAACTGCCTTGCAAAGCCAAACCTACTGCCAAACCTGCCGAGCCAATGACTGCCACAAACGAAGTAGTTTCTAAACCCAAAACAGAAGCCACACTAATTAACAAAACTACTTTCAAAGCAACATTTACTAAACTAATAATAAATGGCTTGATGCTTGCGTCTAATTGGCGTTTTTCAATAGTATTACTAACTGCCTTTGTTAATAAGCCTACTATCCACCAGCCTATCACAAGTACCACCAAAGCTAAAGCTGCTTTAGTTGCATAATTGACTACTAAATTAGTCAAAATTTCTAAGATTTTTTCGATATTCATGATTCTTAATTTTTAGTGTTTGCTAATTATTTAAAAAGGTTGTTTTAACTATTTAGGTACGTTGGCAAGGGTGCAAAAAGTACCCTTGCCAACGTAGAAAAGCAAATACCTAAATAGTTACGGTTATTTTACCTTTACAATAAGCTAAAAAAAATATAGATTACACAAAAAAACAAAAATTATTTTCCAAAATAACTTAGATTGTATAGAATTTAGGGAAATAAATGGGCATTATTTTTATTGTTTTGTCTATAAGTCTTAAGTAGAAATTAGTTTAGCGTATTTTAAATGCTAAGTTCTAAATTATGTAACTATTTGATTATCAATAAATTAGAATATCATTTCAAATATATACTACAAATATTTGCCTCTATAGTATATTTAATTTACAAACGTATTAATTTGGAATAAAACTTGTAATAGCAAAAGAAAGTTTATGCTCCTATGAACCATATTTTTGTAAAAACCTTGTTACCTTTTGCTATTTTATTGGGCTTGGTTGCCTTGTTTATCAGCAAAAATGCAGAATCTACGCCTGTCGTAAAAACAGAAAACGCCATTCGTTGGCTTTCTTTTGAGGAGGCTACCAGACTTGCCGAAAAAGAAAAGAAACCTATTTTAATCAATGTATATGCAGAATGGAGTGGAGGTTGCAAAAAAATGGAAGCCGAAACTTTTTCTAAACCTGCTATCATTGCTTATATTAATACACATTATTATGCAGTACGCCTAAATGCGGAAAGTAATCGCAAAATACAATTTGATGAATCAGAAATAGGTTCTCAACAGTTGGCACAACATATTTTTAAGGTAAATAGTTATCCTTCTATGGTTTATATCAATCGTGATAGGGTAATGACTACAGTGCCAGGGTATCAAAATTCTCAAGATTTTGAAATGTATTTGCGTTATTTTGGGAAATAAGTTGGAAGTAAATAATAGATAAAAAGTAATACAAATTTATTTATATTGTGAAAATGCTATTGCAGATTTACATTTAGAGAAAATTAAGAATTGTTTTAAGACAAAAAACGATACTTTCCAAGTTTTTAAGACTTGGAAAGTATCGTTTTTACGTTTTTTGTAACAGAAAATTTAAAATATAATTTATTACATTGTAAATCTAATCAGATGCTACTACTTGTTGGAATACTTGGTTTTGCATAAGTGCTTTGTAGCCACCTTGTTCTACTATTTTTCCTTTATTCATCAGTATAATTCTATCACAGCCCATTAATAGCAATGGCTCGTTAGACACACTAATCAATGTCCAAGGGTTTTCTTTATCCAACAAAAAATATACAATTCTATTTCTTTCCTCTTTATTCAAATCATGTAAAAAGTCATTTAGAATCATAATTTGTGGTCTTTCGGCAATACAACGTGCCAAAATAAGTTTGATATTGATACTACTCGACAATCTTTTGCCCCCAGAAATGACGTGTGTCATTAGTCCTTCGGGCATACTATTAATAGTATCTACTAATCCTATTTTATCTATTGCCCACAATACATCATCATAACTAATAGACGGTCTGCCCATAGTAATATTTTCGAGAATTGTGCCATCAAAAAGTTCTTCCATCGACACATTTTTGGCAATTACATTGTGTAACGAAACCAAGTTTATATCTCGAAGAGGTAAGCCATTAATCGAAATACTACCTTGATAGTTATGTAAAACACCTGAAAGAATTTTTACTAAAGAGTTTTTACCAGAGCCACTATAGCCTGCAATACATACTCTTTCTCCTGAATTGATTTCTAAATTGATGTCTTGCAATATATAATTAGGAGAATCAGGATATTTATAGGATAAGTCCTTGATTTTGATATTCATACCAATTCCTTTGTCATATTGCACATATACGCCACCTTTTCGTTCTAATGGCATATCTGTAATATATCCTAACTTATCTACTGCGGTTAGCATATCATAAATATTGCTCATATTTAAGATTATTTTTTCTACTGCATTGATTATCAAGATAATGACAATTTCGGCAGCTACAAATTGTCCTAAGGTAATTTGTCTATTAATTACCAAACTTGTACCTATTACCAACAAACCACCAACTACTAAAGTTTTAAAAGCCACAATATTCATAAATTGTGTCATTAAAATAGAAAAATGTTTTTTTCTATAATATAGATAACTATTTACTAAACTTTCTGTTTTGCTCATTGGCAATTCTGTATAACCTGCCAATTTGAAAGAGGTCATAGTTCTTGCTAATTCTTGTAGCCAATAAACCATTTTGTACTTATATTTGGATACTACAATATTAGAACGTAAGGCTGCCCCGCCTGTCATATAAAAAATAAATAGTAAACTTGCTACAATAAATACACTAAAAACTACAAAAAATGGGTGGTAAAAAGATAATAACAACATACCAAACAAAATTTGCAATACTGCACCAGCCATATCTATCAAAAGTTTTGGAAATCCTTTTTGTAAAGTCATTACCTCAAAAAACTTGTTCATCAGTTCGGGTGCATAATAATTAAGCACTGCTTCGTTTTTTATACGAGGAATCCTGTAGCTAAATTCAAATGCTGCTTTGGTATATATTCGGCGTTGCAAAACTTCTACTATCGAATATTGCATAATTTGTAATACGCCACCTGCCAATACCCCCAAAATTACAAACCCTATCAACAAAACAATGGAATTGAAAATAACGCCACCCGATACCAACTGCAAAATAGACTGAATCCCCAAAGGCAGAGATAAATTTACAATAGCTATCAAAAACGCATAAAAATACAAATACATAATATCCTTTTTTTCGGCACTCAGTAATTTGTATAGCCTTGCCAAAGGAGAGAGAGGACTTTGACGTATTTCATCATCACTTACAATAGACGGCAATGGAAATGGCACTAAATAAGTAATTTCGCCTTTTTTACCTTCTACCAATTTTTCTATATAGCGTTGTGCGTCATCATCTGTATCTACAGAGCCATTTTCACCAATCACATATACCTCTGTTTCTCCTGCCATTTTATAAAAAATAACAGGGTAAGTTTTTGTATTATCTTGGACAAAACTAAGAAAAGGAGATTCCAAAGCATCTAATAAATCTGCAAAATTATTTTTTGCAATGCTATGACGTATTAAGGACAGATGTATTTTTTCCGATTTTGTATTTAAACCTTCGATAAATCCGTCTATATCTGCTCCAAAATCTACTTTGTTATAGTAATTGTCATCTAACGAAAAGTTTTTGTATTTAAAGTCAATTAAATCAGCTAATTTTTTAGCTATTGGCAATAATTGTTGTGAAGTCATTGATGTTATCTATTTTTACTATTCTTATACTTAATACAACTTGCAAGATAGATAAATTGTTTAAACACTAAAGGACTTTTGCTATTTTATGTAATTTTTCTTAATTTTATTTATTTTCTTAGAGTTATTATTTGCAACTTATTACTACATTTGTGCTATGAAATCTCATAAAATGATGTACCTTTTTTTGCAAAAATTGCACATATTTTTAGCAACTATTTTTACATTTTTTACTTTTTTAACTTTGCAAGCACAAACTCCTTTTGTGCTTGAAAATTCTACGACTTTGTCTTATATAGGTCATTATTTGTTGATTTATGAAGACCCAAACGCAAATCTTAGCATTAACCAGATTTTACAAAGCCAATACCAACAACAATTTACCCCTTGTTTACAAGAAACACCAAGCCATAATTTGACAAAATCTGCTATTTGGTCAAAATTTATTGTTCAAAATCAAAGCAATGAAATAGCATATTTGCAAATTAATACAGGTTTTTTAGACGATATTCAATTATATGGAATTGATGTAAATAACAAAGTGAGTTTGTTGTCCCATACTGGAGATAGGCAAATTTTTAATAGTCGTCAATTTTTGCTCACACAATTTGTATTTGAATTGCCACATACATATACACATTTTTATCTGCGAATAGAAACGCAAGGCTCTATGTTGTTTCCTCTAAAAATAGGAAAACTAAGTGATACTGTAGAGTATTTGCATAAATGGGATATGGCACAGGGTTTTTATTTAGGTCTTTGCTTTATGATATTGATATATAACATATTGATTTACAGTAAGATACGAGAAAAATTATATTTAATTTATTGCCTATATATCCTTGCAGTAATTATTGGAACAGGTCAAATTAGTGGTTTAAATTTTGAGTGGCTTTGGCAAAATACGCCTGCTATCAATGCCTATGAAAATATCATTTATTCTGTTGGCATATTGAGTGTTTTATTTACAACGGCATTTCTAAAATCAGAAGAACATACGCTACGCCTACATAATATTTTTTATCTTTCTGCGGTTTTGTATCCAATTGCAGTAATAATTAATATTGCAGGTTTTCACATGGAATCTAACTTTATTATACAATTAGCTACCTTTGCCAACAGTATCTTATCTATTTTGATGGCTGCTATTGTGGCTTGGCGTGGATATAAACCAGCACGTTATTTTTTTGTAGCTTGGTCTTTTGTTTTAGGAGGTTCTATTATTTTTATTCTAACTTTATTAGGAGATTTACCTGCTAATAGTTTTACCATTAATGCCATACAAATAGGCTCTGCTGTCGAAATGATATTGCTTTCGGTAGCAATAGCCGAAAAAATATCAGACATTCAAGCTGCAAAAGAAGAAGCCGAAGCTACCAACTTGTCGATGTTAGCAAAAAATGAAAAATTAATTAAACAACAATTTGTTTTATTAGAACGAAAAGTCCAAGAACGGACTTTTGAGTTGCAACAAACCAAAGAGGAAGTAATGCTACAAAATCAAGAATTGCGGGAAAAACAAGACGAAATTTTACTACAAAATAATTTGATTTTTCAACAAAAACACGATTTGCAACGCCAAAACGAAAAAATTAGCGAAGGTATTCGAGCATCTTTTGCCATACAGAAAGGAATTCTGCCCAGCAAAGATGAACTTACCAAATGGTTGCAAGAATATTTTGTATTGTATCAGCCTAAAGATATTGTTTCTGGAGATTTGTATTGGTTTGCAGCTTGGGAAGAAGATGATGGCACTATCAAAAAAATTATTGCTGCTATAGATTGCACAGGGCATGGCGTGCAAGGTGCTTTAACGAGTATGATAGCAAGAACCTTATTTGACGAAGTTGTACTAATAAAATTACAAGACAATCCAGCACTTATTTTGGAACAAGTAAATCAAAAGATACATTCTATTTTTGATAGACAAAACAAACACCAAGTAGAAAGTGGTATGGACGTTGGTCTGTGTGTATGTACTTACCAGCCAAATTCCCCGACTATTCAAGTTACTTTTGCAGGGGCAAAAAGACCTTTATTTTATGTATTGCCAAATAGTAAAACTACCGAAGTAGTGCAGGGAAGTAGAAAATCTATTGGAGGAAAACAAATCAAAAACTTTGAAAATCAATATCTTAGCTTGCCTGTAGATACCATGTTGTATTTGTCGAGTGATGGATTTTCTGACCAAAACAACAGCAACCGTACAAATTTTGGGCTTGCAAATTTACAAAATTTATTTGCAGAAATTGCCCCAAAACCAAGCCACGAACAAAAAGAAATTCTACAAACTACCTTAAATAATTTTATGGAAGGTACAGAACAAAGAGATGATATTTTATTGTTTGGAATTCGTTTGAAAGCTATTTAGCTTTATTGCATTGGTCATTTTTATCCACAAAAAAACTTTCTACATTTGGTAGAAAGTTTTTTTATATTTATTGTAGGACATCAATGTTCATTGCGTATGCTAAAATGTATTTTTAGTCCCTATCTGTAAAATTAACGTGAACTACGGATACCGTATATTCGCCTTTAGGCGGGGCTGCCTAAGCGAATGAGTCGGTTAAATTGAAAGAAAAATAGTAATTATTTCTCAAAATTTGTGAATTTATAATAAAGTTCGTTTTTATCCTTACATTTCATTCGCTTAGGCAGCCCCGCCT
>JBIKRY010000248.1:0-7208 GCA_044348925.1 Bernardetiaceae bacterium | reverse complement strand
TTTGCTTGGTGCTATATTTTGATGTCTATTTTCTATCAAAAAAGTTGTTAGGTTTACAAAGTTTAGTAACTTTCTTTATCTTGCCAACGAAAAAATGCTTGATAATTAACAAGGAGTAATATCGTGTTTTTCCTTGTAACCTTCTTGTTTATTACAGTCAAAAGAAATAGCTCCACAATGTTTGCCTTTGCTATCTTGAATTTCAAAATCTGCTTTTTCTGTGTCATTGGATAGGTAATATTTAGTACCCTTATGTTTGTAAATAACCCTTCCTTTTGAATTACAGACTTCCCAACCGTTGATTTTGGTTATTATTTTTGCCGCTTGCTTTTTTTCTGTAACATCTTTCTTACAGACGATAAATATTTCGGTTTTCTTTTCTATTTCGTTCCATTTTTCTATCTCCTCATAAAATTGTTTATAGGTGAGATACAAATTTGAAATCTCTTTTAGAGGCAATAAGTTATGTGTAAAATTTTTACTTTTTTTATTCTTGGGGTCTGCTTCAAAATATATTTTTTCTGAATGACAATTTTCGTAAAATTTATCTGCAAATTGTTCCAAAATTTCAAAAGCATTATCAAGATTGGCAATATTATTTTTAACATCGACTTGACTTGTAGTTAATTTTTCGTCATTTTTTATTTTATCAATTTGTAAATTTCTTTTTTTCCATTTTTCATCAGTTTCTAAACTGATGCTCAAAATCTCTTGTTCGTGTGCATAACCTAAACCTTTACATTCTTCGCCCTCAAATCGATATTTAGGAACTGAAGGCATTTCTCTTTCTATAAACATTTTCTTTAAACGTATTCTTTCCACATCTTGGAAGCTGCTATTTTTCGGATAAATACTACTTCTATCAAAATTTTCATAAAATAATATTTCTTGGAAATTACTTTTTTGAGGATTATCAAGACATTTTCCTGATAAACTTATTAAGCTTAAACACAAATGATAAAAGTTTTCTAAAACAATAATTTTCTGTTCCTCATTTATAAAAGAAACAGATAGTTCATTAAAAACTATACTTTTTTGATAAATCATAGCAGTTTGTCTAAATTAATTTCATATTGGTCAAAAAAACCATCAGGCATATCACCAATAATTCTACCTTTTTTGTTAATATTAATGCAATGAACAACAGAGTTATATTCTGTTTTACTTCTATCAAAATAATACGTTTTTACTTTCTCTGGTTCTACTTTTCCCTCTTTAATAGCTACACGAGTTCCATAAAAAATATGGTCTGAATGTGTTTCACAAAAAATCTGTACGCCATTTTGTGCAGCCAAACACATTAATTCGGCAAGTTTTGACTGTCCTTTTGGGTGTAAGTGTGATTCGGGGTTTTCGATGATAAGTAAATCATTTGGCTTTGCAGAAAGCAAGGCAATAATAATTGGTAAGCAATAAGTAATACCAAAACCTACATTGATTGGGTCAAAATGTTTATTCGAATTATGAAAAGTATAATCAAGATGTATCGAATTGTCGTTAGGTGTTGTATATATCTTTATTTCTGGGCTAACATAGCATAACCACAACTTTACTTGTGCTGCGAGTGTAGAAGATTCACCTAAACATAAGTGTTTATCTACTAAAAATGTATTTTTATTTTGATGATAGAAATCAATAGAATATTCGCCTTGATTGCCAAATTTGTTTTTTTGTCCAGTACCTATCGGGTAGCTATCTTTTGGTATTATTCTATCAGCTTGCAAATACACAAAATTTTCCTCATCAAAAAGGCTTTCTTTTTCCATATTATTTTCATCAGCTATTTGCTTATCTTTTAAATCTATAAAAAATTTTCGTTTAGATTTTTCTCCATCATAAATAAAAGTATTTTTTTGATTATTTAAGCCTAAATCTATACTTATTTTATACGGTCTTTCTGCAAATTCATATCTTAAATCTTCTATTTTACCTACATTAAAAAGTTTATTTTCTTTAAGGTTTAAACCTTCTGTCAATAAAATTCTATCAAATTTTGCTTCACGCAATAGCAACAAAGCCTGAATAGCAGTAGATTTTCCCATACCATTTAAGCCTGTTAAAAGATTTAGGTTTTTAAATTCAAAACTTTGGTCTTTAAATAACTTAAAATTTTGAAGACGTAAAGATGTTATCATAATTTATCTGAATAAGTTGTTAATTGGTATGCAAAAGGTACAAAACCTTCGCAAAGATAAGCAAAAAACTCTTGTTTACGAAAGTAAACCCCTTTTTTGCGTTGCTCAAAATAGACTTGTGCCTCTTGTTGTGATGCTTTTACTTTTGCTAACTTGTTTATGAAATGATTACGAATTTTTGCAATTTCTTCTTCTTTTAGCCGTTTTATTGCTGATATAGCCGTATCTAAAAAAACAGACAAAGTAATATTATCTTGCTTGAAACACAGTTTTGCGACATAAGTTAAAACAAATTCAGGAATATTCAACTCATCATTTCGTTTGTCAATTTTAAATATATTTTCAAATTCTCTACTTAATTCTTGCACTAAATCATTGGCAATTCCTTGATTTAATATATTTCTGATAGTCCTTCGTTTAATTGATGGGTTCATTCTTTCAAAAAAATTATATCGAGTCGACAATTTTGTTTCAGGGCTAAGAATATAGAAATATATTTTTTTATCATCTATCAATGATTGTTGATAAGAACTCAAATTATTATAAACTCCATTTCTTTCTAAGGCAAATTCTCCTTTGTAAAATTCAGATAAGGCACACAAACGGTTAAAACCATCGACAACTATCCAATAATTGTATGTTCCTGTTTTGGGATTTTTTAAAGCACCATCTATAATAATTGGATACATTGGCAAATCAAGCAAAAAACTTTCTATATACCTTTGCTTTTGTTTTAAATTCCATAACCTGCCACCAATATTCCCTTTTAGTTGTATGTTTTCATTGTCTATATATTCTATAATTTCTGTTACAGAATATAGTTGGGTAGAATATTCTATTCTATTAAAATTTTCCATAATTTAGATGCTGCAATACAAATTCATATTTCTTCCCTATTTCTCACAAATATACTAACATTCTAAAAACAAAAAAATAAACTTACTAAGTCTTCAAGACTTAGTAAGTTTAGGCATTTAAAAACCCTTATTTCCCCACCGACACCAAATTTGCAAACAACCTATACGCACCTATCACACCTGCGGGCAATTCTCTAAAAAACGACAAACCTGTATAAACATAATAACCTTTTCCGTATTTGGCAACCAACAAACTACCATCTTTTGCAGGCTCTCCTTTGTCATTGCAACTGAGCAAAGCCTCATAATTTGCGTCCCATTTGTTTGGAAAATACAAACCTCGTTCCTGCACCCAACCTTTAAAATCTTCTTGTGTAATTTTATTTGGTGAATTAAAAATCGAATGTTCAGGTTTTAACATACGCATTTCGGCATCTTCTTCCGTAACTCTATCTCTCGACAAAGTTATTGGAAAAGGTGCAAAATTTGGCGTTACTAATTCTGTAAGTTGGTTGGCAGTGTTATATTGCACAATAACAGTTCCGCCATCTTCTACATATTTTAGGATTTTGTCTTGATATTTTTTGAGCAAATCATTCGTATTGTAGGCACGAA
The DNA here is from genome assembly GCA_044348925.1 of Bernardetiaceae bacterium. Taxonomy (GTDB): domain Bacteria; phylum Bacteroidota; class Bacteroidia; order Cytophagales; family Thermoflexibacteraceae; genus JAAFKA01. Next base: position 3,601 of record JBIKRY010000248.1, on the reverse strand, counting down.
TACCAAAAACAATAACTTCGGGCTTAGTTTTTTCGTCTTGCAACAAGTTTTCAACAAACCAACTTTCAGTAATATTATGCACTTCGCAACCCAATTCTTTCAAAGCATCGGGAATTGCATCTCCTGCACCTTCAATATAACCTACTTTTTTTACTTTCGTTTGCACATTCATCAGCAAAACTTTTGCAGTTGCCTTTGGAAATAAAGTTTGAATAGGAATATGTTTATAGTCAATTCGCACCAAACTGTTGTCATATTCCACACTATCAATAGTCAAAACTGCTTTTACGTTTACGGACTGCGGACTGAAGTCCGCAGCTACAGTTTTAGGACTTACTTCAAACTCAAAAGTCTGAATTTTGTCTTTTGTTTTAAGGTCAATATCAAACTCATTGCTTGATGTAAGTGCTTGGTTATCAAATACTAAACGCAATTTTCCTTTAATATTTGCTTTTTGTGCTTGCACTGTAACCGCAATTTTTTCAGGTTTTCCGTTATTGACTACGTAAGCCGACTGTGCAAAATTTACGGTTGCAGGAGGTGTAATTTCTAATCTGCGATATTTTTCTCCGTCTATTTCGTCTGTCCATTTGTGCAAAACAGGTTGAAAAATCGTAAAATCTACGTCATTTATTTTGATAGAAAACGCCATTTTTAAGCGTGGTGTATTTTCAGGTTCGCCAATGACTTGTAAATTATTTACGGTAAACATACCTTTCTTTTCGGGTTCTATCAACCAATAAGGTTGCGAAATTGGAACTAATTTTGAAATTAAAAACTTGCCTTTATTCTCTTGCAATACATTTTCTTTCAAATCAATAGCAATAGGTTTGCCCGATAAAATCATAGGAATTGGCAACATTACATCATCGTGATAACGACCTTCTCCAATTAGTTGCATTTGATAAACTACTACTTTTACACTATTACTTCGTTTGATAATATTGGTCGTAATTTCTAAACTATCTCCTGCAACTGTTGAATAATTTTTGGCAAAAGCCTCACTCCAAACTCCCGCACAATTCAAAATAATACTTTGTAATTCTTTAATTTTTTGGGTTTTCCAATGCGAAACAGGCAATTTTTGCATTTCTGCATACAACTCTAAGAGCAAAGGAACAGAATTTTCAGGGTTTTCAATTTCAAAATCATCAAGAATATTAGCAAGGGTTTTATCTATTTTCTTACCATTTTCTAATGGACACCACTCAGAAGCATATTTTTTGCCTTTAATATTTCTTACCCAAGAAGTATTAAGATAATCAAATGGGTGATTAAGTTTTAGAGGTTCTACACTAATCATTTTTCCTGTTAAAGGCTTAACTTCTTCTGTTAATTTGGGAAGTGTTGTTGGTATTCCTTTTTCATCAATAGGAATAAGTTGAGATTTTGGTTGTGTAACTTTATTAATTTCCATAAATGGGTTTGGGGTTAAATCCTCCAAATACTCCATTCTTTGCCCTCTTACCGTAGCTACCCCAAAACCTTGACTTTTGTGTTGGCTGCGACTTTCGGCTGCAATTTCGCCATAGTCTTTACCAAGCAAAACATTAAATTTTCCTAAATCTATTGGAATTAAACCTTTTGTAAGTTCTTCCATGGTTTTTTTAGGGTCATTGGGTGCAAAAGTTGGGCGTAAAGGTCGCCAATTATTCCAAAAAATACGTTTTGGTTGCCACACTTCCACAAAAGCCAACTGTTCAGGAAATACATTTTTATCTCCTGCAATGCCAAAAGCAACCTCTGCCAAAATTGCCGAAGATGAATGATGTCCGTGTCCTGCTTCCGAAGTTTTTGGAAATCTTGTAATCATAATATCGGGACGAAACTTGCGAATTGCCCACACAACATCTGCCAAAACTTGCACACTGTCCCAAACTTGCAAAGTTTCTGTCGAGGTTTTCGAGAAACCAAAGTCATTTGCTCGTGTAAAAAACTGTTCTGCACCATCAGTTCTGCGTGCTGCCAACAATTCTTGTGTGCGAATGATGCCCAACTGTTCACGAACTTCTTTGCCAATAAGATTTTGTCCGCCATCGCCTCTTGTGATAGAAAGATAGCCTGTTCGGTAGCCTTCATTGGCAAAATAGCCCAACAGACGAGTATTTTCGTCATCAGGGTGTGCAGCTACGTATAAAACAGAACCCAAAACTTGCATTTTTTTCAAGGCAAGTTTTATTTCGGCAGGATTTAACTGCTTTTCGGGTTTGGACTGTGCAAAACTGTTGAAGGATTGCAAAAATATGAGTAACAATAAAAATAGGTATTTTTTCATTAAAGTTTTAGATGTTTTAAGTTTTTTAGGAACTGTAAAGGTAGGAGAATTTAGGAATTTTTTTTGTTAAAAAGTATTTTAAAGATGACATCTTTCTAAAAAGATGTCATCTTTAAAACAAAACACTTTGTACTTTTTACTTACAGTTGTTTAAAAATAGAAGTAAAATTAGAAACCAGCTTTTAGTATCTTTGTCCAATATTGCTGAATAAGTACATTTTGATTTACTGAATTATATGTTTCACAAGTGTTTAGTGTATTAATAAGTTCATAACCTAAATTTGTATGCTTATAAAAAACCATTTCATTGCAGTTACAGCCTAATTTTCCTATGATGTTGAGTTTACTTTTATTAATGGTAAATAAATTTGAAAACCAACAATGTCCTGAACAACCACAACCATCACGAGTATAAAAATAGGATTTTTCATTGTTTATTACCACATTAATATCTCCTAATTGTGCAATACCATTGACTTTTTTTAGTTGTTTGCCCTCAAAAACATACAAATTATTCATTTCGTTTCTGTATCCTCCATCTGAACCTTTTATCATAATATCATTTATTTTATCATCATTAAAATCACGAATAGTAACACTATTCAAATGATATGGATATAATTCTACACTATCTTCATAATGAATATTCTCCCAATGCTCCTTATGTTTTTTAAATACATAAAAGCTAATTTTAGCTTCATTATCATATAAAACAATGCCATATTTTTCTTCATTTGTAGTGTTTGTTGTATCAATATGAATAAAAATATACTCATAAGGAGTAGTTCCTAAATGTATCTTTTTTTGATTATTAGCCATATTTTTCTGAACTTGTTCTAAATATTTAATAGCTAACTTTTCATTTATTTCGGCATTTTGTGCCACACAAGCCATTCCACAAAAGTAAAGCAATAGCAAAATTACTGTTTTCTTCATCTGATTTTAGGGTTTTTTAGGGACTGTAAAGGTAGGAGAATTTAGGAATTGTTTTTGTTAAAAAGTAGTGTAAAGATGTAATCTTTTTGAAAAGATGTCATCTTTAAAACTCTTTTTAACAAATTTTATGGCAAGATTTAAAAACACTTTATAAAAATTGCCAAATAACAGAAAAAACATTATTTTTACGAAACTAAAACAACCTAATTTGGGGTTAAAATTCCTAATATTTACCAACATTTTAAACTATGATAGAATTTCCTGCCATTGTTTGTGTCCCACCTTTAGGTTTGCAAAAGTAAATAATTGTTGTGAAAATACTATTTTTGCAACTATAAAATACACTCAGTCAAGGCAACCTACTGTCCCACACAGCTTTTTATAGCTATT
>JBIKRY010000234.1:0-7752 GCA_044348925.1 Bernardetiaceae bacterium | reverse complement strand
TGCCAAAACCTTAAATTTAAAAACCAAAAGTATCAAAAATGTAACTTTTCAATCTATAGAATTTGATGGAGGAAGTGCTAATTTGAAACCAGAAATGGAAAATGATTTGCATTTGGTAATAGATTTTCTGATTTCTAATCCTGATTTTCGCCTAAGAATCGTAGGGCATACAGATACCAAAGGTAATGCCCAAAAAAACAAAGAACTTTCTCAAAAACGTGCTGATGCCATCAAAAACTATATTGTTTCTTATGGCAAATTGGAACAAGATAGAGTAGTGGCAATAGGAATGGGAAGCCAAAAACCAATTATTTCGCCTGAAACCAACGAAGTGGACAAAAAATTAAACAGACGAGTAGAATTTGAATTATATAAAGTAAAAAATGTAGAAAATAGCAATTCCCCAAACCAAACAAATCCGACTATACCGACAGTAAACGTAGAAGAAGAAATAAAAAAACAAGAGGAAAAAGAAAATGGTGGCGGCAAATAATATACTAAAAAATTAATTGGTTTTATCCGAAGATGTCATCTTTTTTATAGGTTTTCCGCATCAAAATTTTAAAGTAAGGTTTATGTAATAAAATTCGTCTTACTGCTACAATATTGAACACGGATAACACAGAACACGCAGATTTACACAGTTTTTCTACCTATATTACCTTCCTTAGCTTATATTTTTCTATGTATCTATGTTACTATGTGGTTAAAATAATTTTGATGCGGAAAACCTATCTTTTTTTCAAAGATGACATCTTTATGTTCTGTTTTTTATAAAATTATTTTAGTTTTAGTATATTTTTAAAATTTATTAAAGTATCATTTTAATAGGTAATGTAAATTGCAACTTAGATTAGCTATTGCATAGAAACTTAGTTTTGGTAGTTTATTAAAAAATGGTCTGTAATTTTTAGCAAAGCTATTTCGTATTTCTACTTTCTTTTTTATCTTTGTGAAACAGCATTTTTTATGACTTTTGCACACGAACTCCTAACTTGGTATCCAAACAATAAACGAGATTTGCCTTGGCGAGATATTGATAATCCGTATTTTATTTGGCTTTCGGAAGTTATTTTGCAACAAACAAAAGTAGCTCAAGGTATGCCTTATTATCTGCGTTTTGTCGAAAATTATCCAACTATAGGAGCTATGGCTGCAGCCGAAGAAAAAGATATTTTACGACTTTGGCAAGGTTTGGGCTATTATTCGCGTGCAAGAAATATGCACCAAACAGCACAAATTATTGTAAATGAATACGATAGCAATTTTCCAAATACCTACAAAACCCTAAAAAAACTCAAAGGTATAGGAGATTATACTGCTTCGGCTATTGCGTCTTTTGCATTTGGCGAAAAAGTAGCAGTGCTTGATGGCAATGTTTTTAGAGTCTTGGCTCGTGTTTTTGGCGTAGAAGAGGATATTATGTCCACGAAAGGGAAAAAAGTTTTTGCCGAATTAGCAAAAAATTTATTGCCCAACCAGCAAACAAATACCTATAACCAAGCCATTATGGAATTTGGGGCTTTGTATTGCAAACCAAGTTCACCAGATTGCCCAAACTGTATTTTAAGAGATAGTTGTGTGGCTTTTGCAAGCAAAAAACAAGATATATTACCCATAAAAGCAAAAAAAACAGTTGCAAAAAAAAGATATTTACATTATTTGGTTTTCGAATTTGAAAATAAATTATTGCTCAAAGAAAGAAATGCTGGAGATGTTTGGCAAGGTTTGTATGATTTTGTGTTAGTGGAAAAAGATAGCGAAAAGAAAATATTACCAAAAAATACAGGCAAAAAAACTGCACAAACCAATACAAATGATACTAAAAATACTACAGAAATTACAGAAAATACCGCAATAAATAATGAAATAAATGTAGAAATAAACACCAATACAGAAAATACGTATTCCTTAACTACTATGTTGGATACACAAATTAAGGAATTACCTTTGTTGATTTTGGGAGGAACACAAGCAATACAAGTAGAAGGTTTTGCTAAAGAAATTATCTTTGTGAAAGAATCTCCAACGTATTTGCACCAACTTACCCACCAAACGATGTATGTTACATTTTCGCACTTGCTTATACAAGAAGCTGCTTTTGCGGAGGCAATAGCAACCGAAAATCAAGCTACATTTTATACAAACACCGAAATCTATGACTTGCCAAAACCTATTCTCATTGACAATTATTGGAAAGAATATTTTGCAAAAAGCTAATAAAATTACCCTATTTTTCTATAAATAGGAATTAAAATTCGTTTTAGAAAGATAAAAATACTACTTTTGTACTATAGGTACTACTATTTAATAACAAAATTAAATAAAAATCTATCCTTATACATCTTTTACTATTCTAAAACTACTTAAATCCGATGAAAATCATTGCTAAAATTTTATGTTTCTGTTGTGCATTTTTGGGTTTGCACAACCTTTTTGCTTCGCCTATAGATAGTGTGCAAGCTGCCAAAGTTGCTAAAAATTTTATTATTCGTTATACAGGACAAGACGATAATTTGTTCTTAGTGTCCCAAGCTGCAAATATTTCTACTACTGCATTATATTATGTATTTAATTTACAAAACGCAAATGCTTATGTAATTGTGGCAGGTGATGATGCTTGTTTTCCCATTTTGGCATATTCTACAGAAAGTAAATTTGTAGATTCTAATTTGCCGATTCCATTACAAAAAATGCTCGGACATCGAAAAGCCGAAATTGCTTATATTCGAGAAAAAGGTTTTTTGGCAAGTTCCGAAATCCAACATGCTTGGCAAAATCTCCAAAACCCTACCAATGTTGCCACAAGAACCGAAGGCACTGAAGGCGTAAATCCACTAATGACTACCAAATGGGACCAATCACCTTATTATAATGAATTGTGTCCGCGAGATAGTCGAGCAAATTCTTCTGATGGTTTTCGTACAGTAACAGGTTGTGTGGCTACAGCTATGGCACAAATTATGAAATTTCATAACTTTCCTAAACAGGGGCAAGGTATTTATTCCTACAATCATAGCAAATACGGCAGATTGAGTGCCGATTTTGGTAGTACAGTCTATAATTGGGCTGCAATGCCTAATAGTATTTCTTCCAGCAACAATGCAGTTGCTACGCTGATGTACCATTGTGGCGTAAGTTTGGATATGAATTATGGAGTTTCGGCAGACGGCGGTAGTAGTGCTTCTACTTCGCAAGTTTCTACTTCGTTGGTAAAATATTTTGGCTATGCCAATACTGCAAAATATGTAAATAAAAGTAGTTACACAGAAAGTAATTGGATAGCATTGCTAAAAGCTGAATTAAATGCAAGACGACCTATGCAATATCGTGGTGCAGGTACAGGTGGCGGACATTCTTTTGTGTGTGATGGTTATGATGATAATAATTTTCTACATTTTAATTGGGGTTGGGGTGGCGTTGCAGATGGTTTTTTTAGAGTTACTGCCCTTAACCCTGGTTCGTTGGGAACAGGAGGCGGAGATGGAGGTTTTAACCAAGACCAAGGTGCAATTATTGGCATACAACCTATTGCAAGCAACAGCAATACTACGCCTGTTACGAGTTTACAACTTACCAAAAAAATTACAGTAAATCCTAATCCTATTGGTTTTGGGCAAGATGTTACAGTTACTTTTAATATTGCAAATCGTGGAACTACTACTTTTCAAGGAGATTATGCCGTAGCATTATTTGATAGCAATATGGAATTTGTTAGTTTTATTGGTGCAATCGCAAGCAACAGAACTTTAAATGCAGGATTTACTTATACCACAGATTTGAGTTTTACACAAAAATCGGTATTTTTATCCGAAGGCACCTACTCTTTTGGGGCATACTACCGAGAACCACAAAAAGAATGGCAGATTTTACAGCAAGCAGGTTTTGAAAATCCATTAAAAGTACAAGTGTCTAATTTAATTGCAGATTTGAGTATGTATGGCACAGCAATTAGTGTAAATACAGAACCTATTTATCAAAAAACGCCATTTGAAGTTACCTTTAATATTGCTAACTTTAAAACAACAACTTTTGAGGGAGATTTATCGGTAGATTTATATGATTTGGAGGGAAATTTTGTGAAAGGAGTAGAACTAAAAACGAATTTATCTTTGGGAAGTAACAAAACCTTTTCTACTAATTTGGTATTCAAAAGTACAGGCATAGATATACCTGTGGGAACATATATTTTAGCACCATCTTACAAAGCAAAAGGTTCTTCGAGTTACTTTATTTTGTCGGCATACAAAGATAGCAAAGGAAATTATCCTAATTTAATACGAGTTATTGTAGCAGAGCCAGCCTTGATAGCCGACAAATATGAGGTAAATGACAGCGAAGCACAAGCCTTTACTTTAGCTACAAATTTTGTGAGTAATACCCTTGTTATCAATACCGAAGGTGCTAATTTACATACAGGGGCAGATTTTGACCATTATAAGTTGGTTTTGCCCGCAGGTTACAGTTATGAAATGACCGCAAGAGTACACGATAGTGATAATAGTGGGAATGGAAAAACTTATACGGGTGATGTATTATTTAGTTATAAATGGAATGGAAGTGCTTTTTCTGATGCTTTTGATGTGAGTATTGGCGAAAATAACAGCAAAGTGGCACTCGCAAGTGGCGGAACTTTGTTGTTCAAAGTTGCTCCCTATTTTGCAGGCGAAAAAGGTTCGTATTTATTGGATATTCAACTCACCAGAATAGCAAGTTCGCAGCCAAGTATTACAATTACCTCGCCTAAAAATGGAGATAAATGGCAAGTTTCAACCAACCAACAAATTACATGGACAGATAATATTACCGAAAATGTACGAATAGATTTGCTAAAAGGTAGTAATAATGTTTTTGTGCAAAATATTAGTAATTCTACAGCAAGTAATGGCTTATTTGTGTGGAATGTTTTGAGTAATCTTGCCGAAGGAACAGATTATAAAATTAGTATTACAAGTTTAACAAATGCTAATGTGCAAGCAATTAGTCCTAATTTTAGTATTTTGAAAATGGTAACAGGGATAGAAGATGAAATATTTAATGCACAAATAGCAGTATTTCCAAATCCAAGCAAAGATATTTTCACGGTACAAATGCCCGAAAATACCAAAATTACACAAATCAAATTACTAAATATATTAGGACAAGAAGTCTTACAAATTTCTCCACAAAATTTTACACAAAAATATCTTATAGATTTGCATACCTATCCTAATGGTATGTACTATATTTATGTGGAAAGTAATCGTGGAATAGGAATTAAAAAAATTATGAAAACTTTATAGCAAAGCCTATTAGGTGAGCCTGTGAAGAATTTGGAATATTACATCAGACTTTTCGCAGGCTCCAAATAATAAAATAAATTAGGTATATCGTTATCTAATTACAAAATATATTACACAAAAAAATCACTACTAATTTTATCTGCAATTAATTTTCCTTTTTGTGTTAGCCTAAAAATCCCATTTTCTTCGGTCAAAAATCCATTTTTTAGGTAGTTTTCCGCTAATTTTTTGGGAAATTGATAGTTATATTTTTGTGCCAAAAATTTGCTATCACAGCCCCACATAGTCCGCAGATTTACTAAAATATATTCGTTGATATGATTTTCGGTAGTTAGATATTCTATTTCGCAAGGAATTTCATTTTTTGCTAATGCTTTGTTATAGAGGGCATTGTTTGCAATATTATATTGTCTTGTTGTGCCATTATAGGAATGTGCAGATGCCCCAATACCTAAATAATGCCCTTTTTTCCAATAGTTGCTATTGTGTTTTGCATAGAGATTTGGCTTTGCAAAGTTAGAAATTTCGTAATGTTCATAGCCATTTTTTAGGAGAGTTTCTATCAATATTTCGTATTGTTTGGCAGTAAAATCATCTGTTGCAGGGCTAAATTTCTTTGTTTTTGTCCAAGCATACAAAGCTGTTTTTGCCTCGATAGTCAAGGCATAGCTCGAAATATGTGCAATATCCAAAGCTAAAGCCATTGCAATATCATTATGCCAAATTTCGTTATTTTCGGCAGGAATTCCATAAATTAAATCTATACTTAAACTTTCAAAACCATATTTTCGGGCTTTTTCCACACAGTTTTTTGCTTCTTCGCCTGTGTGTGTACGATTCATAAGTTTTAGGTGCTTGTCCTCAAAAGATTGTATGCCAATACTCAACCGATTGATGCCAACAGATTTTAAATCTGCTAATTTTTGGGCAGTCAAATCATCTGGGTTTGCTTCCAAAGTAATTTCGGCATTTTTATCTATGCTAAAATATTGACTAATAGTTTGAAAAATTTGTTCTAAGTCCTTGATTTCCAACAATGAAGGTGTACCACCACCAAAATAAATACTTTGTAGAGTACGGTCTGGCAAATAATCTTTTTGCAAAACTATTTCTCGACACATAGCATCTATCATTGCTGGTTTTTGTTGTAGAGAGGTGCTAAAATGAAAATCACAATACGAACAAGCCTGTTTGCAAAATGGAATATGTAAATATAAAGACATGGGAATAATTTTGGAATAGATAAGTTACGATTGGCAATGTTATTGCGTAAAATATTGCCTAAACTTTACCAATCGTAAGAGCATAAAATTATTTTATGTAGCCATTATTTCGGTTGTGATAATAGCTTTTCGGCAGATAGTTCGTTGCAAAAATTGGTAACGTAAAAAATATACCCCGTCTTGCAATCCTTCCAATTCTATTTCGCCAAACTCATCAGGAGCTACGGTTTTTATTTCATTCCAATTGGTGTCATATACGGTAATTTCGTTGCTATCTTCTTCAGTTTCTACCACCAATAACTCACTTTTTGCATTTCTAAAAATAGCAGTTTCATATTTGAGCATATCTTCATATTTTTCGCAAGCTATATTTTCAAAAAGCCATTGATAAGCAATTGGATATTCTCGTTGCCAAAACCATTCGTTATGGGACACATCAGGGCGGATAATCATCTGTACTTCGTCTTTTCTATAGCCAACTGCGGTCAAAGTTTCGTACATTTTTTTGATAGAACTTACCATTGTGGCACTTTCTTTTTCGCCACCCATAAGATATATTTTGGTGTCGTGAAATTTTATTCTTTCGCGTGCATATTTGTATAATTGATTGCCAAACCAAAAAGAAGGCGAAAAAATGCCTAATTTGGAGAATACATCTGGATATTTTAAGCCTGCATACATACTAATCAAAGCACCCATCGAGCTACCTATCATACCTGTAGTTTCTCTTTTGGGCATAGTTCGGTAATGGTTGTCTATGTATGGTTTTAGGGTTTGCACAATAAAATCTACATATAAATCTCCTTCGCCACCTCCATAATTGGAATTTCGCCAAGGCGAATATTCATTCAACCGATTGATGCCACCGTTGTCTATCCCTACTACAATAGCCCCAAAATCTCCTTGTGCTTGCAATAAGTTCATCGTTTCATCAACTTGCCATTCGCCACTGTAAGAGGTCATTCGGTCAAATAAATTTTGCCCGTCATGCATATAAATTACAGGATAATGTTTTTCACTACGCTTATAATCTAAAGGCAAATATACCCAAATTCGTCTATTTCTGCGTAATTGGGGCATAAAAAAATCATTTATAATAGTTACATTAGGAGTTGCGGTACTTTTTGCAAGTTCCTCGGTAAGTTTTTTCCATGTAAGATTGCCATTGGGTGCTACTAAAGTTTGTGCCGAAACTTGGTGCTTAAATGGTTTTTCTTGTTTGTTATTAGGTTCCCAATTACCTCTAC
>JBIKRY010000233.1:0-7766 GCA_044348925.1 Bernardetiaceae bacterium | reverse complement strand
TTGGTAACATAACATCTTTTCAAATTCTTGCCTTGTAAGTCAATTTACAAGGCTTTTTGTGTTGATGCCTTTGTTTGTGTCTTCACAAACAATTCAAAAAAAACCGCAACCCTCCTATTTTTATTAGCAACCAATCAAAAAACCTAATAAAAACATTAACACGCTGGGGAATAAATCCACTTCTTAATAATTCTTGGTACATTACATTCCGCACTCGCAAACTTTTCGACCTTTAGGTTCTTCTTAGTTATATTGGTACTATAGGTACAGAACACTATAATACCTAAAAGGTCGAAAACTTTTCCAAAAACCCCTAAAAAACATACCGACATGGCGGTAGCTGTACTATTTTTTTATAGCTTTTTTTTGTGGCTTCTACTCATTTATTCGAACTCCTGAATAAAGCCTGTATAAAGATGCGGTGCTGTTTAGGTGGTGGTTTTCCAAGCAAAACAATTTTTGCTTAGTCCAATGATATACCTGTAGTTGTTGTCTTTTGTACCTACTTGTATGACCTTAAATTCTATCAAATTGCTACATCTTTCTATGTGAGCTTTAATAGACTTTTCGGGGGCTGTTCCTGCGTATTTGTGCAAGCTGGCAATAGCTTTTGCATCGGTGTTGATGGTATAATAAAACTCTCTACCAATTTGTTGCTGTGCGATGGTCTTGCTATTACTCAACAAAACCAACAAACGATGAATCAACTGCATATGTTTTTCTTTCAGTTTGTCGCCCAAACTCTTGCCTTCATTGTAGGCATCTATCAAAGCTGCAAAGTTTTTGCACGTTTTGTCGATATCTACAAACGGCTTTTGTGTGTCTTTGTAGCCTGTTTGCATAGCTTTTTCGTCTGTGTTTTGTTTCACAGGAATAGTGGCTGCTTGTTGCATTAAATCTCTAATTTTTTGCATAGGTTTACGTTTTGGGTTTAAAGATTGCTGTTTTGTTTACGCTTGTCAAGGTCTTCGACCATTGCCAACGTAAACTCAACTTTTTTTTTACGTTGGCAATGGTGCTTTTGCACCTTGACAATCGTAAAAAAGATACGCTTACAAAATCTTGACGATAAACCCAATACGCAAGGTTTATCTGTCAAGGTTACTTTTTTTGCAGCTTGACTGCATTCTGCTATTCGGTGTCCTTACTTTTTTGAGTTCATCAGACTATAAAGCTATATCGTATGTGATTCCATTCGGCTCTATACTCCTATTCAATACTTTGGGGACTGGTTTGGAATATTTTAAATATCTTTTTCAAATAACGTGTATTGAATTCTACTTTTAGGTTGCTGTTCCGCCTGTTGTAAAGCTGCAATGGCGGAATGCCGCCCAGCTAATTTTTCTTTTTCCTCTCTCCTATCAATACTTGCTTTGTCGCAACAAGCCTTAGAACAATAATAATGACGTTTGAAATTTTTATAGATAAATGGAGTTTTGCAATACTCGCAAATCCTGTTACCATCTAAATTTAGTGTAGGTTTTTTTGCAAAGTTGTCTATTATTTCGGGTTGTAGTTGTATCTCGTTTTGTTCTACGCTACCCTTGCTGTGAGCCTCGCTATGTCTTTGTTTTCTATTATCTGTAATTTTCTTAATAAAATTTTTGGCATCTCTTACATGATGTCTTTTTGTGGGTTTTGGTGCTATATTTCCCTTAGTTGTAGGAATATTAGGCATATTTCGTATAGTTTTATAAACTCTGCGAGGGTTACTGCGACCCTTGCTGTGATAGTTGCCAATAGTAGGCAAAACTACGCTATGCTTACTGCGACTATTGCTAACAGGTTGTGTAACAGGTTGCATTACAGGTTGTGTAACAGGTTGCATTACAGGTTGTGTAATAGGTGCTTGTGTAATAGGGGCAAGGCTTACATTTTCATTTACCATACCTTCCACAGCAACATTTTTGCGGAAATACCACACATACAACGTACAAAGTAGGAATAGGGCATCAAAAAATGCAAATCCGAATTTGTATTGTGTAGCTGCAATTTCGTTGTCTTGTGCTACGGTTTGTAGTCCGTTTTCTTTTTCCAACTTTATTTTACTTAGTTCTTGCTCTTTGGCATAGAGTAGGGCTTTCTCTTTTTTAGGCAACCATGTTTGATTTTTCCATGTGTTGCGTGCTTTTATATCGGCAATATCTTGGCGAATGTTGGCAATTTCTGCATCAAATTTTGTTTCTGTGCTTGCGATGCGTTGCGTATCTATTCCAAAACTTCCACCGCCTATGATGCTTGCATACATAGAACCAGCACTTAACAGTATTGCAAAAACCAACAATACATAATTAATTCTTTGTGGCAAGGCAAAAACTCCTTCTAAACCTTTGTTGAAACTTACGTATTTCAGTACCTCGATAAGCAACAATAAAATTGCAACTGCAAAAGGCAATAGGGTAGGGCTTACCTTTATTGCCAATAAATCGGCAAAAAAAGTGTAGCTACTTACCGCAGTTGCGAGCTGCGAAACAAGGGCAAAAAATATGGCACTGTAATATAACAGGCTATAATTTTCGTAATAAGATTTTTGACTTAATAATGTCATAAATTCTTGTTCGGTGTTTGCGTGATTAAAAACAGTATTTGCAGTATTTTTTTTACCTGCTATTGTTTTTACCAAATTTTTTATGTTATCTTGCATGGTGGTAATTGAGTTATTAGACAACTTTTTTACTCTTGGCTACAAACTTTAAGGGAGTTTGTAGCCTTTTTTTGTGTACTTTAATTTTTACGCTTGTCAAGGTCTTCGACCATTGCCAACGTAAAAACTACTCCAAACAGTTATTGCAACATCATAATGCTTGTAATTTCATTAGAAACCGTACCATAATAAGGTCTGTTTGCTAAGAAAATACAAAAAGCCATTGCTTCGTAATTTTTTAATTTTACACTTGTAGGCAATCTTTCTAAGTAGATGCTACTGTGTTTTTCTTGGAAAAACTCCTGTAAGATTGTAAATAATAATCTATCAAAATTATTACTTACTTTCTTAGAAAAACTTTCATATTCTGCTCGCATAAATAGCCAATCTTCTTGGTCTATTTCGGATAGTGTAACAAAACCTTTTTTTGTTTTTATTGCCTTCATTTTATAAATTGATAGATTACAAATACAATAAGTAGTAAAACAACTACCAACAGTTCGAAGTACACGTGTTCTTCGGGGTCATATCCCTGCTATTGGTTTTTCGAGAGTTTGCAAAATGCTTGTTTTTTCTTCGTGTAATCTTTTAATTTCGATTCTTAGTTCTCTTAGATTTTGTTTGTACCTTTTGAGGTATAATACTTTGGCAAATTCATACACTTTTCTTTGTTCTGTTGTCCAGGGCATGAAGGTCATTTCTGGCACTTCAATCATAAAAGTATCTTGAATAGGGTCTTCGTTGCCAAAAGAGATTTGTATAGAAATTTGATTACTCTGTAATTTTTCTATTACTTCGGCTATACAATTGCGTTGATGTATCCTTGCCTGTAACTCTTGTAATACTGTTGCTAATTTTCTCATCTGAAATCTGTTTTTAATGAATTTCTAATTCTTAAATTTCTGCTCCTATATTTTTTTTCAAGGATAGGTAGATTAAAAACCTACCCATCACTTATAAAAAATAAATAAATAAAACAATCAGTAAATTATTGGTAGCGTAGGGTGGACTCGAACCACCGACCTCTGGGTTATGAGCCCAACGAGCTAACCACTGCTCTACCACGCAATAAGATTTTAATTTTAGACTCATCAAGTCTAAAAGACTTGATGAGTACTCTCCCTTTCACTATGCATACTAAGTTTGTAGGCTAATTTTCGCAGTTAATTAGCTTGCCAATTCATAAAATCATCTAAAATACTGTTATAGGTATCTTCGTTTATGGCTGCAAAAGTTTCAAAATGATACGCTGCATTTACATCAATATCATTATCATTATGTTTTTCGTAGCTATACCATTGATGCCCACTTATAAACTTTCGATAAACTATTCTATCATATCTACTTTCAGATATAAATTTGTAGGCGGTTGCTGTTTCGCCCTGTTCATATTCCTTATTATCTACTCTAAAAAATGGATACATTCAATTTTATTGTTTTTATAGCTAATTTTTAGCCCTGCACTTGGTCGTCAAAAAGATAGTCTGGGGATAAACTATGTTTTTTTTGCAGGGCTATTTACATTTATTTATTCTGGAATTTCACTGTATGTTATCTCCATATGTTCCAGTATTCCAAATTCATAGCCGATGGCTTCTATCTCTTCTGCACTTAGGATTTTTCCTTCTTCTGGTCTGCCTTTTAATTTAAACACCAAGGCACTTTCTCCGACTTTTTGGCTGTATTGTTGTCGGTTCATTGGCACTTCAATGTCCAATAATTGTTTGAGTACATCACAGGTTGATTGATGACCTACATAAGATTCAAAACCAGTTGCAACCAATTTTTTAGCATCTTCTACAGATATTTTTCTGTAATCATAACACCCATAACTTGTTAAGATGCTTGTGTTCAATATTGCTATTTTCATATAAATTATTTGGGTTTTAAAATTTGAATTCTTTTGGTTCTATGCTTATGTAGCAAAGGATTTCTTCTTTTAGGTATTCTTTTGCCGAGAAACCTTCGGCTATTGTTATAATTTCTTGGAGGCTAAGTTTGCCTGCAAATTTTTCTAACAACATTCGGATACCTTCTTTTTTTTCTTCTCTATATTCGGCACATACATGGTGTAGCCGTCTAATTTCGTTGCGTTGTGCGTCCATATTTTTGCTTATTTTTTGGTATTTTAATTATTACCATAGTCTAAATTTATTAACTTGCAAAAGTTTTCATGCCGAAAACTAACTTTCACAATTTAAACTATTTAGAACTATGGCAAATGCTGTTGTTGGCGAAACTACGCCCAATTATTTCAAAGAAATTTTACAATTTCTGTATCCTCATTTTGGCAATGCACAATATTATAGTTTAGATACTATCTTGCCACATCTCAAAGACTTAAAAAGCCCAGAAAAAGATGATGTCGATTCTTTTATTGGTACTATGGTTACACCAAATGGCTTAATTAGCTCTACGAACAAAGGCTCTGAATATACAACCAAAAATACGTATAGGCTTACTATTCAGGGTTTTGAATTTTGTCAAAAACACGATGTTTACCTATTTGGCAACAAATCTTAATAACGTGGACTAGTTTTAAGTGGACTATTTTTAATTAGCTTTGCTCTCCAAAATAATATACCAAATAGGTAATAACTTGTTTGGTATGTTATTCTTGAGGTTTGAAAATAACTAACCATAAGGTCATATCTTATCTCCAAAATCTCCACTTTCTTTGTAAATATTACCATAAAAATTCCCTCCTTATTTGTTAAAATTCCTAATTAATTATTCTTAGTTTTATTAACCATAGCAAGAGATTTTTAGTAGCTTTGTAGTTCACAATCACAAAATTTTAAAACTTCAATGCTATGGCAAATGTCATTTTAAATTACTATACAGCTTCTTTTGATGCTGATGCAAACGGTATTTTTTCTGTTGATACAGAAGCAATTCAAAATCAAATTACTAAAATTGGTTATGAATTAGTCAAAGAATATCCTCACTGGCAAACCACTTTTAATGGCAAAACATTATCTGTTATTGTGCCTGTAAGAATACCTACTCCTTCAACATTTGTTAATATAAGCTAATTGAAGCTTATACATATAGCATCTGCAAAGCATTACGATAATTTATATAGCTTTGCAGATACTCTACAATCAATTGAATGTGTATATAATTTGTATCAATTGATGCCCCAAATTCCTGCGAAAGTTTAAAAACTATATCTTTTTTGCCTTCTTGTTTAAAGATTACTTCCAATTTTGGCACTTCTTCTGTCGTGTTTTCCATAAAAATTCCCTCCTTATTTTTTAGTTTTGTTTACTTGCACTTGATTAGCCTTTTCTTTGTGCTGGTACTATTTTCTCACTATCAGGCTTAAATAAAGCTTGGTAGTACATTTCTATTAAATTATTTCTACTGATTTCAGAAGCAATAATATTAAAAATGTTTCTTGTTTTCTCTAAATCTAAATTCTTGGGTATTTCGCAGCCTTCGGGCGTAATTCGGATAGTAGATTTTTTGCCTTCAATGGTAATTTCTACTAAAATTTCGTTGTGTTGTGCTTTCATAAAATTTCCATCTGTTATACTGACATGACGAACAAGTATAGATTTACTTGCGTCACTGTTTAAGTACGCATTAAACTCGTGTTCTTCTTTTAGCAAGTCATTTTCTGGAAACTGTTTTAAAAAAAACATATAATTTTGTAATTGAGCAATAAAAGAACATTCATTTTCGTAATCTTCATAAGACTCATAATCATTAGGGTCTTGCTTTGTATTGCCTATATGAGTATTAACGTCTAAATATTTTTGCCCGTATGTTACGTTTTCCATAAAAATTCCCTCCTTATTTTTTAGTTTTTTTCAATTCGCACCTGATATTGTCTTCTTTTCTTACATCTCGATAATCGTCTATGTCTGTTATCGTAGTTTCTACTTCGTGCAATAGTTCTTTATTCTGCAAAAAGGGCAGTATCCGTTGCAGTAGATTTTGTACTTTTCTTGGTGCTGCTGGTCTTGCGTTGCTTTTTTTCATCTGCTTTTTTTTGTTTATAAAGTGATGCTAAATAGGTTTCATTTTCTGCAAAATATTTGGCTTGCTCACGCATATAGTCGTTAAAAGCCCGAACATTTGCTCTATCTATTTTGCCCACTTTGTCGTGCAGTTTTTCGTCTGTTAAAATGGTGATACGAGTTTCTTTTTTTGCCATAATCTTAAAAACGTCTATATTATTTTTGCTTATTACTTGCAAATATTTTACTTTTGTTAAACTGTTAAACATTCTAACCGTTTAAGTATGTAACAAAGGAATAAAGAAAAAAAGAACTTGTCAAGTTTTACTTAAAATATTTTCAATATTTTTTTAAATTAAATTTTATAAAGCTATGCACTTAGGAGAAAAAATAAAGTATTATGCTGATTTACAAGGTTTTACGCCATCTGACCTTGCGTCTAAACTTGACAAATCTACAACAGCAATTTATGATATTTTCCGTAAACCACACATTAGCACGGAAATTCTTGAAAAGTTTGCTGAAATTTTTGCAATTCCTTTAACTTCATTTTTCAATGAAACTGAAAAAGAAATTGAAAAAGTAATTGAAGTTACTGAAAAGCCTAAAAATAATTCAAGTAAATCTGTAAAAACTCTCGATGATAAAGTAATAGAACTTTATGAAAGACAAATAGGATTATTGCAGAATGAAAATACTTTTTTGAAAGGGCTTATCAATAAATATCAAGGAGGGGGTAGTT
This sequence comes from Bernardetiaceae bacterium, assembly GCA_044348925.1. GTDB lineage: Bacteria > Bacteroidota > Bacteroidia > Cytophagales > Thermoflexibacteraceae > JAAFKA01. Next base: position 415 of record JBIKRY010000233.1, on the reverse strand, counting down.
CTCAAAGTTTGGGAAAGAATAAAGAGATGGAACATAGCCAACCGAATACTCCAACAGGTCAAGCCCCTACTTTTTCGGGTGAGTCTGCTCCTGCTGGTAAGTAATTTTCGGTGTTCTATCTGTCGAGTTTCTTTTAGGGGACTTTGGCTTAGTTTTTTGCAAAGTGTTAGCAATGGTACAAAATGCTTTGTTTTGTGGGGTGTTGGTGGGTTTTTAGTCTGTCCCACCGTCTCCACAAAACAACCCGCACAAGGCGGGTTGTGCCTTTTAAAAGGCAATAAAGCATAGAATTCTTTTTTCTTGTTGTCTATTTCGTAATGCAAACAAAATAGATTTTTCACCGATTTAAGAAAATCTGCTACAGTCATATCGGGAACATAATCTGCATAAAACAGATTTCCATTAATTACATTGG
>JBIKRY010000024.1:0-24922 GCA_044348925.1 Bernardetiaceae bacterium | reverse complement strand
TATTTATAGAAAATTTCTTGCCCTCATCTTTTAAGTTCCGTAGGAACGAAATCATAAGCATATTTCGTTCCTACGGAACTTAAAGTTTAAACATATTCCTATATTTCTATAAATATTTCGTGCATATTGCACTATAAAAACAAATGAATGAATATGGTAAGTCTGATACATAGCTGAAACTATGTATTACAAAAATAAACTGATTTACTCTCTTTATTACTTTTGCTAATCTTTTAATTCGGAAAGTCTTGTAACTTCCATTTCGGTAAATTTGCGTCCAATACGATTCACAAAAGCCCCCAAAACTACCACACTAATCAAAATATCTAATAAAATTCCTGTATTTACCATCATTGGCATTTCACTACCAATAGCAACGGATAGCAAGAAAATTCCATTTTCTATAATCAAATAGCCTATCAAATGGCTAATTACCTCGCGATGCGTCATAATAAGGACAAAACCTGTAAAAATAGCCGAAATAGATACCGTAAAATATTTAATTTTCAACTGATTGCTTGGTAAAGTAGAAGAAAACATAAAAAACAAAATAATTGCCATCGAAACCATTATCAAAATATAAAATATTGGAATAGTTGTGTTTACTGTTTTAGCAATTTTATTTCTTTCTACAATTTGTTTCAGATAATAGGGAATAATCAAGGCTTTAAAAATCAAGGTTTCTGCCAAGATAAATCCTAAGTTTGCTACGTTAATATGTTTTAGTTCTATCAACGCAATAACAAATAGCAGCAAACCCTGCACAATTAAGAAACGAATATGTGTGGCTACTCTCTCGGCAACTGCCAAATAGACCAACGTAATAGCAAATGAAATAATAGACAGATTTAATAACATAAAACTGTTGTTTTAGAATGTAAATACTTTTATGGTACAAAAGAGCATAAAAAATAAAAGGTTTGCACAAAAAACACCTTATATTTAACTTAAAACCTGTTGGCACTTGTTGAAAGAGCATGCAATTGCTATAGATTTTTTCGTTAAATTAGCTTGTAAAGTGTTTTAGGGAAGTTGCATTTTTATTATTTACAGGCTATTGTAATAGGTAAAAATAGCTTTTAAGTCCTCAAAATTGTCTAAATCTTTATTTTCTATAAAAATTTCCATTTTTTCTTTTTGATTGGCAAATAGTTTTAGCAAGCCTTTTTTGGTTTTTTTTAGGACAATAATTTCTTTCCCATCATAATAATAGGCAGTATTTTGCACCACTATTTTAGATTTTTCTCCCAAATTTAAAGCAGGATTATAGTTTCCATTGGTCATCACTACTTCATAATTGAGCAATAGTGCTATTTTGCCATCAGCAATTACTTGGTAAAAAAGTGGGATTTTATTTTCTACGCCTTTGGTATTTTTTAAGCTAATAAAAGTAATGTTTTGTGTACTATCTTTAGTAGATTGAATCACAAAACCTTTAATCATATCAGGAGTAAAAAATTCTTTTTTCTTATTTCGTTCTATTTCAAGACTTTGCGTTTCGATATTATAATTCATACGGTCAAAAGGAATTTGTTGTTTTGCCATTCCTATTGCTATACCTTGATTCCATTCCCTAAAAAGATAAGCACCTTGTTCTAATTTTAGTTTAGAATTAGGGCGAAATTGGTGCATACCACCACCAACCGTATTGAAAAATACACCACCACTATTGATATTGATAGCACTTCCAACCGAGCCTACATTTTGTGCATGGCTATAATATGTAGGAAAAAACAGCACTACATAGCATAAAAAAAAGATTTTTTTCATTATAAAGTTAGTAAAATGTGAAAATTAAATAGCATTTATTTGCAAACAAATGTAAGGAATTATTTAGAAATCTTAGCAATGGGTATTTTCTAAAAAAAATATCTGTATAAATAGAGTTTATGAATAATTGCTGTAGCATAGACTTTAGTCTGTGCTTTTAAATTATTGATAATCAAGGACTTACAAGCACAGACTAAAGTCTATGCTACAAACCTTAATAACGTCTATTACTTAGCTAAATAATTTTTAGGATAAATCTTGGCTTATTTTAGGAAAGTTACTTTCTTTCTAAGTCATTTCTAAGCCTTTTACAATAGTTTTGGAAAATTATTGACAAGGTATCATAAAAAAATAAAAAAATTGTTAGTAGATTTAGAAATTATTACGTAATTCGTAAAAATTACTGTCAATTTTCCTAATCTATTCGATAAATATGATAAATGCCACATTTAATAAAACAAAAATAGTTGCAACTGTAGGACCTGCTTGCAATACCAAAGAAAAATTATTGGAGTTGATGATTGCAGGGGTAGATATTTTTCGCCTCAATTTTTCGCATGGCACACACGAAGACCACGCTCAAGTAATCAAATATATTCGCGAATTAAATAACAGATTCCAATTCAATATTGGTATTTTGCAAGATTTGCAGGGACCTAAAATTCGTTTACGTGCTTTGGAAGAGGAATTTATAGAGGTGCAGACAGGCGACAAATTGGTGCTTGCTTACGAAGAAGGCAAAGGACGCAGAGATAGATTAACTACTACCTACAACCTTGCCCAAGACGTAAAAACAGGAGACCCAATATTGATAGATGATGGCAATATAGAATTGCGTTGCACAGGGGTTTTGGGGATAGAAGTACACGTAGAAGTAATATATGGAGGTAAATTACGTCCTAAAAAAGGAATAAATTTACCAAATACATACGTTTCTGAACCATCTTTAACCAAAAAAGACAAGGAAGATTTAATGTTTGGTTTGGAGCAAGATGTGGATTGGGTGGCTTTGTCTTTTGTTCGTGCTGCGTCTGATATTATGGAGTTGCGACAAATTATCAAAGAAAGTGGCAAACAAGTACGTATTATTTCCAAAATAGAAACTCCGTATGCCCTCAAAAATATAGACGAAATTATCAAAGTTTCTGATGCTCTTATGGTTGCAAGGGGAGATTTGGCGGTGGAAGTGCCTATGGAATCAGTGCCTGTAGCCCAAAAAATGATGATTCGCAAATGCAATAAAGCAGGCAAACCTGTCATTGTAGCCACACAAATGATGGAAAGTATGGTACACAATGCAAGACCTACACGTGCCGAAGCAAGTGATGTAGCAAATGCGGTAGTAGATGGGGCAGATGCAGTAATGCTAAGTGCCGAAAGTGCAAGTGGTAGCTATCCTGTAGAAACTGTGCAAGCAATGGAAAAAATTATCTCCACCATTGAGAGAGAAGTACCCGAAATTTACCACAAACACGAAGAAGAAGAAAAAAATAGTGCAGATTTCTATAGTAGTCATTTAATTAATAACTCTTGTAAATTGGCTAAAGAAATTAATGCAAAAGCCATTCTTTCGTTAAGCAAATCAGGTTATACAGCTTTTAGATTTTCGAGTCATAGACCAGAGGCACATATTTTTGTATTTACCAAAAACCGTAAATTACTCACACAATTAAATTTGGTTTGGGGAGTACGTTGCTATTATTATGAAGGAAATGTAACCGCAGACGGAATTTTTGAGGACACCGAAAAAATATTAGTCCACGCTGGCTTTTTATCCAAAGGAGATTTGTATTTGACAACCACGAGTATGCCTGTCATCGAAAACAAACACACCAATTTGGTAAAAGTAGGAATCGTAGATTAACAAAAAGTAACACAAAAATTTAATACAAAAACTACAAAAGTCTAATAACTTTTGTAGTTTTGCTTTATATAGAAACTACAAAAACAATGGATTATCTTATTTTAGAATTACAAAAAATATTATACAAAATAGAGAAAGTTTTGTATAAAAACTTTCGAATAGACAATGAAACTCTTATAGAAATTATATTAGTAGGCTTGTTAGCTATTATTTTTAGCAAAATATCTTCCTATATTTTCGAAAGATTAGCTGCCAAAGCCATTGACAATAAAAAACAAAATGACTTGTACGAATTTCTACGAGATTCTATTTCTTTCTTTTTTTTAGCAATCTTTTTATTAGTGGCTGGAAATGAAATTCCAATTATTGCAAAAAAATACCTATCAGCACTTGAAATTGTGTTGGTGGCAATGTTTATTCACAAACTTGCCAAATTTTATATCAACAAAAGATTAGATACTTTAGATGACAAAAATGATAAAACAAAATTATCATTTTTGCAGAATACCTTAGATTTATTAGTGTTTATTGTGGCAAGTTTTGCGGTTATTTCGTCTATTCCACAATTTAGGGCTTTTGCTCTTACCTTATTTGCGAGTGCAGGAATTTTTGCTGCCTTTATTGGTTTGGCATCACAAAAAGCATTTGCTAATTTGGTGAGTGGTATTTTTATTGTTGTCTTCAAACCATTTCGAGTGGGAGATGTAGTAGAAGTTGATGGACACACAGGCGAAGTGAAAGATATTACTTTGCGACACACACGAATATTAAATTATGAAAACCGCAGTGTAATTATTCCAAATGCTAATATAGATAGTTTGGTTATCAAAAATTCCTCCTTCCCCGAAAATAAAGTATGTAGATATGTCGAAGTAAGTATTAGTTATGATGCAAATATAGAACAAGCAATGCAAATTGTAGAACAGTTGGCTTTGCAACACCCTTATTGCATAGACCAACGGACAGAGGACGAAAAACGGCGAGGAGTGCCACAGGTACGTCTGCGTACCTTACGCCTGAATGAATATGGCGTGTTGTTGCGAGCAAATATTTGGGCAAAAAATGCAGATGATGCTTACGATTTACATTGTGATTTGAACAAATCTATCAAAGAAAGGTTTGAGCAAGAGGGAATAGAAATTCCTTATCCGCATAGAGTTTTGGTGATAAAAAATAAAGATAACAAAATAGTCTAAAATACGTTTGTTAGTAAGTCTGTGCTATAGAAATTATTTTACTTAAAACAATAATTTGCTTGTGAAAAGCTATTATGAAATATTAGAATTAGCAAATTATGCCGAAATTGCCGAAATTAAAAAGGCATTTAAACGGCTTGCTTTGCTATATCACCCCGACAAAAACCCTAATAATAAAGAGGCAGAGGAGTTGTTCAAAGAAATTAATGAAGCCTATCAAGTTTTGTCCAATGAATTTACGAGGGCAAAATATAACCAATTATTAGATTTAGGCTATCATCATTCGCAATTAAAAAATAATTTTTTTGAGAAAGAAAAAGAAGCTCAAAACAAAGAAGACGAAAGATATGCTGCCAAACAGGCAGCATGGCGAGAACATATCCGCCGAAAAAATGAAAAAACACCTTATGATGTTAGCAATACACAGGCTGCTTTTTTTTCTATCTTGGTAATTGCTTATCTGTTATCTTTTGTTACTAATTTGGTGGACATAAATGCACGTCTATACTACTTATCTGCTATGGAAGCAGTCGAAAAAAAACAGTATAAAAAGGCTCTCGATGATTTGGATAGAACAATGACTATGGATAGAAAATTTACAAAAGGATATGCTTTAGCTGCCAAAATAGAGTTGGAACAATTTAAACATTATTTGACGGCAGCCGAAAAATATACGCATGCCATTGAATTTACACCAATTTTGCACACAGAATATTATTATCAAAGAGGTTTGGCATTTTGTCATTTGCGGGCTACCAAAAATGCAAAACGAGATTTTGATTTGCTATTGCAAACGTATCCAGATTCTACAGCATTGACCACCAAAATAGCCTATCATTATTACCATATTTTGCAAAATGATACGATTAGTGAACAATTATTTACTAAAATTATTCAAAAAACACCAAAAAATCCAACTATTTATGTAGATTTGGGAGATATTACTATGCGAAAACAAAATTTTAACAAAGCATTAAATTACTATACTACTGCAATTTCTAATGGAAATACTACTGCAAAAGCATATCAAAGACGTAGTATTTGCTACTTAGATTTGCAAAAAACTTCGGAAGCCTGCAAAGATTGGACAAAAGCCAAAACTTTAGATAGCAGCTTAAAAAATGAAACTTTAGATTTTTTCTGTAATAATAATGTTGTGGAATAAAAAAACGATAGCAGATACCAAAAATAGGAGGGGAATAATTTTTGTTGTATAAGTAATGTAAATTGCATAGTAGGACGGAACTCCAGTTACGTAGATGATTTATTGCACCAATAAAACACTTTAGACCAAAATAAATAGATTTTTATCTAAAATATACTTATTTCTACGACTATACGTAGCTGGAGCTACGTACTACGCAACTTACATTACGTATAATAATTTGACAAATAAAGTATATAAATTGTATAAGTTCTTGTTTTATTGCTTATTTGTAAACTTTTATAAATTATTGATTGGATAACAAAGTTAGTGTACGCAAATTTTATTATGTCTAAATATTTTATTTTCAATTACTTTACCACAAAAAGCATACACTATATATTTTAATTATCTCTAATGGGCATCGTTTTTCGGACATATATTTTTTCTATTCTTTGTTTTGCTTTTTGTTTTAGCCCTACTTATGCACAAACAAATCAAAAAATAGATAGCCTACAAAACTTACTAAATACTTCTGAAGATAGTGTTAAGGTAGAAATTTTGTTGCAAATGGCAGGAAAATATGTTTACGAAGATACCACCAAATTACACTTATATTTTCACCAAGCCAAACGGTTGGCAGAAAAGCAAAAAAAGCCAAAACTTCAAGGAAAATGCCACCAGTTTTGGGCTTCTTATTTGTTTCGAATTCGGGGGCAGCACGTGGAGGCTATTCAATATTACAATAGTTCTATTAATTTTTTTCAAAAATCACAAGGTAATTACCACGAAATAGCCGAAAATTTATATTATTTGGGCTTTCTGTATAGTTTTATGGGTGATTATGTGTCGTCTATGAACTGTGCATTGAAAATGGCAAAAATTATTTCTATCTATCCAAATATAAAATTAGAAGCAAAGAATAATACTTTATTTGGTCATGTGTACTTTCTGCAAAAAGATTTTGTGCAGGCACAAGTTCACCAAAATAAAGCTATTGATTTGTTGCATAAAGAACAAGACCAAGATGGTATTGCCACAAATCTAAATAATTTGGCTATGACGTTTTTGGGTATGAAAAACTATGAAAAATCAATTAAAACCAATCAACAAGCCATAGATATTTATGTAAAATTACAAGATTCTTTGAGTATGACTTTTCCTTTACACAACATAGGAGATACTTATTTGAAGATGCAAAAATATCAAAAAGCATTGCCTTATTTCGAAATTTCTGCTCGTATTTATAAACAAAGTGGTACTACTTCAGATATTGCTTTGGATTATTTGGGAATTGCTTTGTGTCATGTTGGCTTGGGAAATGTTGCTAAATCAGAAAAATATGCCAAAGAAGCAATGAAATTTGCGAAGGATAATCAAGAATATACCTCTATAGCAGAAAGTTATGAGGTATTGGCAAAAGTAGATTCTATACGTGGAAATTGGAAACGAGCTATGCAATATTATAGAACAGCAACCATTATACGAGATAGTTTGGGAACAAAAGAAAAAATAGAACAAATTACAAGAATCAAAGCTATTTATGATGTGGATAAAAAAGAAACGGAAAATAGTATATTGAAAGCCGAAAAAGAACATAAACAACAAACTATCCATCAACAGTATTTTGTAATTATTATAGCAGGTCTTGCTTTGCTTTTTTGTCTTGGAATGGCAGTGGTACTATATCGGGCAAATAAAAAAATTAAACTTGTAAATAAAGACTTGCGAATACATCAAACGCAGATAGCAGAACAAAATATAGAATTACAAGCAATTATACAAGTAGTGAGTTTACAAAAAAATTCTTTACAAACCCAACACAAAGAAATTACAGATAGTATTGCATACGCACAACGAATACAACAGGCTATTTTGCCCTTTGAAAGTCTTTTTGAAGATATTTTTGGAATACAAAATTATTTTGTACTTTATAAGCCTCGCAATATTGTATCTGGAGATTTTTATTGGCTACACAAAACCGAAGAAGAGAAGCCAAAGATTATTTTAATTGTGGCAGATTGTACAGGACACGGCGTACCAGGGGCTTTTATGAGTATGATAGGCATACAAATTTTACAAGAAATTATTATACAAGAAAATATCATGGCTCCCGAAAAAATTTTGGTAAGTTTACAACGTCAAATTATCCATATTTTGCAACAAAAACAAAACAAAACGCATGACGGTATGGACGTTTCTATACTTTGTATAGATAAAATGGAACAAAAAGTATCTTATGCAGGAGCTATGAGTATTGGTTTTTATATACAAGATGACAAACTTTTTACCTTAAGTGGAGATAAAAATCCTATTGGTGGCGTATATTGGGAGGGAGAAAGTAGCTACCACGCCACAGAAATTGCGATGGACAGAGCAACTACTTTTTACCTATTTTCTGATGGTTTTCAAGACCAATTTGGCGGGATAAATAATAAAAAATTTACCCGAAAACGACTAAAAGAAATTCTGCTAAACAATTCTCAAGAAACAATGGCTAAACAAAAAAATAATTTGGAAACAACTATTACCAAATGGATAGACCTTGCCAAGGAAACACAAACAGATGATATTACGATAGTAGGAATACGTTGTTAAATTTGTATTGTAGTGTATTTCTATAATTTTGATGCGGAAAACCTAATAAAAAAAATAGAACTTTTGAGATAAGCAAAATTTTGTATAAATTGCCCTCTAATTATAATTTTTATACGATGAAAATAGATAAAGAATTACTCCACAAAATAGCACATCTCTCTCGTTTAGATTTTAATGAAGAAGATGAGCAAAAAATGTTGCATAGTATGAATAGCATTTTGGATTGGGTAGAACAGTTAAATGAGGTAGATACTACTAATGTTGCTGCACTTACACACATGTCTGAAGAAACCAATGCTTTTCGCGAAGATATTGCCAAAGAGCCTTTGAGTCATCTACGAGGATTAAAAAATGCACCCCGCAAAGATTCTGACTATTTTAGAGTACCTAAAGTAATAGAATAATTGAAAAAAATACTATTTTTTTTATTTATTTCACACCATTTGTTTGGGCAAACTATTCAAATAGATAGTCTTATTAGAATTTTGCCCAAGCAAAATGATTCTGTAAAAGTATTAATTTTTACGGAATTAGCGTGGCTTTTGCGAAATATAGAAGTAGATGATGCTATAGAATATGGAATTAGAGGCGAAAAAATAGCAAAAATAAATAACTATATAACACTGCAACCAAAAATACTTAATTTGATTGGGGTTGGGTTTCGCAACAAAGGTAATTATGCAGAGGCACTTAAATATTTTATTGCAACTATTGACATAGCCAATAAAACAGGCAATCAAGAGCAACTTGCCTACGCTTATCAAAATATTGGAGATATTAGCAATAGAAATGGCAATTATAAAGCAGCCGAAACAGATATTTTTAAGGCTTTAGATATTTTTAATTATAGCAATGATGTTAGAGGGCTGGCATATTGTTATTATTCTTTGGGATTGGTATATACCAATAAGCAAGAATATGTAATAGCTACCAAATATTTCCTAAAATCTCTCGAAATACGACAACAATTAAAAGACGATATGGCGGTGGCTGCCTGTTATTCGCAATTAGCTTTTGTAGAACAAAAGCAAAAAAAATATGAAAAAGCATTGGTATTTTTTAGAAAAGCAAAAAAAATATTTCAAGCAAAAAATGATTTACGAGGTATTATCCTATTAGATTACAATATTTCTACTAATTATCTTATTGCAAAAGACCATCATAGAGCTTTATTGGTGATGGAAGAGGCTTTGGAAAATGCCGAAAAATCGGGTAATTTGGAGTATATCAAGCAATGTTACCAACAATTTGCCAAAATCTATGCGGATACCAAAAATTATGAAAAGGCATATTCCTACCAAAATAAATATCTTTTTTATGGAGATAGTTTATTTAATGAGCAAAAAAATAAGCAATTATTGGAATTACGAGAAAAATTTGATGACGAAAAACGACAAATAGAAATAGAAGCCCTTACAGATAAAACCAAACAACAAAATATTTTTGTGGTTTTATTGGTATTTTTGCTTATTGCATTAGCTTTTGTTACTATTTATACTTACCAAGTATCCCAAAAACAAAAAGAAAGTAATATTATTTTGGAAACACAATCCAAAAAAATTCAAGAGCAAAATATATCTTTGTTGCAACTCAACCAAGATATATTGCAACGAAATGAAGTAGTAGAAAACCAAAACCACACCTTAAAATATCTTTCCCAAATTCAAAATAAATTATTTTCTATCATTTCCCATGATTTCAAAAATCCCTTAATTTCTTTGTATGGTTCTTTATTTATTTTTGCCAGCACTGATTTTTCGGAAGAAGACAAAAAAATGGCTATAGAAACTCTGAAATCAGAATTAGAACAAACTTCCAATTTGTTGGATAACTTATTACATTGGTCGTTGGCACAAATGAAAGAGGATGTAAAAAACACAGTACGATTTAATTTTTTGGAGGTGGTAAAAGAAACTATAGTTTTGCTCAAGCCACAAGCAGACAAAAAACAAATTAAAATAATTTATCCACAAACTATTCCGCCAGATGTGTATGCAGATAGAGAAATGTTGCAAATTGTATTGCGAAATCTATTACATAATGCTATCAAATTTTCTTATACCAATAGTTCTATTTTTATTAGTATATTACCAACTACACATAATGTAAATACAATAACGGTTACGGTAAAAGATTTTGGCAAAGGAATTAGCCGAAAAAACCAAGAAAAATTATTCCAAGTAGATAATTCTTCTTCTATTGGCACTGCACAAGAAAAAGGTAGCGGATTTGGCTTGTTGTTGTGCAAAGATTTTGTGGAAAAAAATGGCGGGCAGATTTGGGTGCATAGCGAAATAGACCAAGGAGCAAGTTTTTATTTTACAATTCCAATCGCAAAATAAGGCTTTAAGATGCTCGTTTATTTTTCTAAAAACTAAAAAAATAGCATATTTTGATTTGTTTATATTTTTTTTATATAAAATTTTTAGTTATTTTTTTCTATTTTAGATAAAATGCTTTTTTATTGCAAAAAAACATAACTTTGTAAGGTTTTTGTAGTTATTCGATATATTTGTTTCTACAACTATTTTTTATCTCACTATTGTCTTTAGCAGATTGCTTATATGCACACAAATTATCACGGAAACGGAAAACTATTACTTAGTGGCGAATATTATGTTTTAGATGGTGCTTTAGCATTGGCACTGCCGACTAATGTAGGACAAAAATTGAAAGTAAGCTATGCAAGTTCTGAACATAGAGTATTGCATTGGAAAAGTTATGATAATGATGGACAATTATGGTTTGAAGCCAAATTTGATGTCGATACTTTTGAATGTTTGGACAATTATGTTTCACAAAAATCTTTAGTATTACAAAAAATATTGCGAGTGGCAAGAGTCCTTAGCAAAAATTTTTTGCGTGCCAATCAATATGTTTTGGTAGAAACATATCTCGAATTTCCTCGACTTTGGGGGCTTGGTAGTAGTTCTACCTTGATTTATAATATTGCAAAATGGGCAAATGTAAATGCTTTTGAACTGTTATTCAAAACGATGGGAGGCTCTGGCTATGATATAGCTTGTGCAGATGCCGAAAAAGCAATTTTATACGAAAAACCGAAAATAGGTACACCACAGGCTACAGAAGTTGTTTTTAATCCACCATTTAAAGACAAAATCTATTTTGTATATTTAGACAAAAAGCAAAGTTCACAAGAAGGCATTGATTATTACAAGTCTTTGAGCCAACAAAAAGATGAGTTAGTAAAAAAACTAACCACCATTACCCATAAATTTTTGCAAGTACAAACTTTAGCCGAGTTTGACGAGCTTATCCGAGAACACGAAACTTTGATAGCACAAAGTCTGAAAATGCAACGGGTAAAAGATACTTTATTTGCAGATTATTGGGGCGAAATCAAGTCTTTAGGGGCTTGGGGCGGAGATTTTATCTTAGTTACCAGCGAAAAATCAAAAGTCGAAACACAACAATATTTTCATGAAAAAGGATTATTGGTATTTTTAGGCTATGAAGAATTGATTAAAGAGTAAGACAGTGTGTCTGTAGTGTTGGGTTTAGCCGACACTACAGACACACTAATGTCATGTGTCGGTTAAACCCAACACTACAGTTTTTTAGTATCCTCTTGCTTTATTCCCTTCCATAAAGTTTACAAAAGCACGATTTACTACCCTATTTCCACCTACAGTTGGATAATTGCCCGTAAAATACCAATCTCCCAAATGGTTTGGGCAGGCAATATGTAAATTTTCTACGGTTTGATATACTACTTTTACTTCGGCTTTTACAAATTCTGGTTTAATAATTTGGGCTATTTTGTTCGAAATTTGCTCGTAGGTAAACACATCATACAAAGGTTTTACCAAATTTTTGATTTTATGTGGCTCTAACTGTAGAGATTCTAAACATTGGTGATAGGTTTCTTCGAGCAGATAGAGTTGTTTGGTTTCTTTGAGTAAAGCCAATAATGCCCGAAAAGCTACAAATTCATACATTTTGGACATATCAATTCCATAACAATCTGGATAGCGAATTTGTGGAGCAGAAGAAACTATTACAATGCTTTTAGGCTCTAATCTTTCTAATAAAGTAATAATACTTTTTTCCAAAGTTGTTCCACGCACAATAGAATCATCAAGCACCACTACATTATCCACTCTTTTCTTAATCACTTCATAGGTCGTATCATAGACATTTGCTACCATATCGTTGCGGTGTGCATCATCTGTAATAAAAGTCCGTAATTTTGCGTCTTTAATTACCAATTTTTCTACTCTTGGTCTAAAGGACAAAATTTTGTTCATATCTTTATCATTCAATTTCCACTCGTGCAATGCTTTTATCCGTTGTTCTACCAAATAGTTTTCAAAACTTTCTACCATTCCTAAAAAGGCAGATTCGGCAGTATTTGGAATATAGGAAAATACCGTATTTTCCATGTCGTATTGTATGGCTTCGAGAACTTGTTGTCGTAGCAATTTGCCTAACATTTTTCGTTCATGATAAATTTCGGGGTCAGAACCTCGCGAAAAATAAATTCTTTCAAAACTACAGGATTTTTTTTCTATTTGTTCTGTAAATGGATACAAGCCATATTCGCCATTTTTGTGAATAATTAAGGCAGAACCAGCCTCAATTTCCTTGATTTCGTTGTATTGAATATCAAAAGCTGTTTTTATAGCTGGTTTTTCGGATGCAACTACCACAATTTCGTCATCGGCATAATAATAGGCTGGTCGTATAGCAGCAGGGTCTCGAGCCACAAAAGCAGCCCCATGTCCTGTAATTCCTGCCATAGCATAGCCACCATCAAAATCTTTACAAGCCCTTTGTAAAACCCTTTGCAAATCTATTTCCTCTTCTAAAATTTGGGTAATTTCTTGGTTGCTATGCCCTTTTCCGTTATAATGTTCAAAAAGTCGTTGATTTTCGGCATCAAGGAAATGCCCAATTTTTTCCATTACCGTAACCGTATCCGAAAATGCGGTTGGGTGTTGCCCTAATTGCACCAATTTTGCAAATTGTTCTTCTACATTGGTCATATTAAAATTACCTGCCACCATCAAATTTCTACTTCGCCAATTATTGGTACGTTGCATAGGGTGGCAATTTTCAATAGAGTTTCCACCGTGTGTGCCATACCGCAAATGCCCCAAAAATACTTCGCCCATAAATGGTACATTTTGTTGCAACCACTTGGCATTTTTAAACTTGTCGGGATTTTGTTTTTGTGCTTTTTTCAGTTTTTTGCCAATTTTTGCAAAAATATCTATAATTGGTTGCTCTTGCACAGACCTATGCCTATACATATAAGGTAGCCCTGGTTTGGGATTAATTACCACGTTTGCCACTCCAGCACCATCTTGTCCTCGATTGTGTTGTTTTTCCATCAACAAATAGAGTTTGTTGATACCATAAGACGCAGTGCCATATTTTTCAATATAATAAGAAATAGGTTTGCGAAGTCTAATTAAAGCTATGCCGCATTCGTGTCCGATAAAATCACTCATAGAAATTGCTACGTTTTATGATGTCTAAATTTAGTTGAGTTGGATAGTAGAAAATAGGTATTTTCTATTTTTGTGCAAAGATAAGGTTTTTTTTGAGATAAGATTACACAACAAAAAAAACCGTATTTGTCTGTGTTGAATAAAATAAGACAGCAATGGTTTTTCTTTTTTTCAAATAAGTAATATATATCCGAAAGTAGTGTTGATAGTTTCATTCCTCAAAAACAGCATAGAACTAACAATTTTCTAAGAACTGTTAGTTTTTTTAATTCCAAAACCACTTTCCAAAATCTATATATGCTTACTACGTAACTTACCTGAGGTAGCAAAAAATAAAAAAACTTGTTTATAATTGAAAATAAAAAAATGCTTTATGTTTGTAAATCAAAAAACAGTAAGCTATATTTGCTACCTAAAATATTGATTCTTAGCTTATTATAAACCTTTAAATTTTTAGTATCGTGACAAAAGCAGATATCATCACCGAAATAGCAGACAAAACAGGTATAGACAAAAATGACGTAGCAATTACTGTAGAAGCACTTTTGACTGTTTTAAAAAATAATATGGCAGAAGGACACAACGTCTATTTGAGAGGATTTGGAAGTTTTATCAATAAACGCAGAGCTGCAAAAGTAGGTCGCAATATTGCTAAAAATATATCAGTCAATATACGTGAACACTATGTTCCAAGTTTTAAACCTGCAAAGAGTTTTATCGAAAAAATTAAAGACAGTGATAAAGTACGTTTAGCAAATCAAGAAGTAAAATAAAATTGGTTGCAGTTTTTCTGGTTTTATTATTTCTTTATTTTTGTAAATTAGGCTATTTTTAACTTTATTTTTTTATGTAATAGGTAAATAAATTACTCTTTTGTAAAATATAACCTCTTAATAGCCAATGTGTTATATTTAATTTTTATGTATCTTATTTCATATCTATTTCTATGAGATTTTTTATCCTAATTTTTTGGGCTTATTTTTTGTGCAATACGTTTGTTATTGCACAAAAGAATAGTAATGCTAACACAAGCAAAGCATTTGTACTTGGCGTTATAGAGGAAATTCCTTCCAAAATTTTAAACGAAAATAGAATTCTTAACATTTACCTGCCCGAAGGTTATCAAGCCAACGATACTACAACTTATCCTGTTATTTACCTCTTAGATGGTTCGGCAGACGAAGATTTTATTCACGTGGCAGGCTTAATCCAATTTAATAATTTTTCGTGGATAAATCGTGTACCAAAATCTATTGTAGTAGGAATTGCTAACATAGATAGAAAAAAAGATTTTACCTATCCCACTACTATCGAAGAAGACAAAAAAAGATACCCTACAGCAGGAAAATCTACCAATTTTATAGCTTTTATTGAACAAGAGTTGCAACCTTTTATCGAGAAAAAATATAGAACAAACCAAGCTAAAACCATTATTGGACAGTCTTTGGGTGGATTGTTGGCAACCGAAATATTATTTACCAAACCTCATCTATTTGATAAATATATTATTATTAGTCCAAGTTTATGGTGGGACAATGCCTCCTTATTAAACCAAAAACCAGCAATACTACAGACAGATTTTACACAACCTAAAAGTATTTACATAGGGGTTGGAAAAGAAGGACTTGCACCAAGTCGCATAGCACACGTGATGGAAGTAGATGCTAATTTGTTAGTCGAAAAACTACATACAAGTTCCAATAAACAATTATCCATCTACTTCGATTATCTACCACAAGAAAATCATGCTACGATTACGCACCAAGCCATTTTTAATGCCTTGAGGTTATTATATCCAATAGAAAAAAAATAATAAATCAATCTAATCATACAAACCACTTACCATTTCTAAACCTTTCATATTCAATACTTTAACAGTTCTTTTGTCAATATCTATTAGTTTTTCCTCTTTAAATTCAGACAAAATTCTGATAGTAGTTTCTTTGACTGTGCCTACAAAACTCGCCAAATCTTCGCGTGTTAAACTAACTAATCCTTGATTTTCAGAACTTTGGCTCAATAATATTAGAGCTTCTGCAATTCTTCCACGTACAGGTTTATAGGCAATATCGGTCATACGGACTTGTGAGTTTTCGAGTTCTACACACAATAGTTTGATAACTTCTTCATAAAATTTGGTATTATTAGAAGTTAATTTGCTAAATTCTTCTCTTGGAATCAAGCAAACTTTGCTATCTTCAGAGGCTATAGCACTTTCCGAATATCGTTGTTGCATCACAATAGAACGGTAGCCAACTACATCTCCTGCGGTTGCAATTCTTACAATTTGCTCTTTACCACCACTTGCTTGTTTTACTATTTTTATAGACCCTGAACTAACACAAAAAATTCCTAAAGGCATAGAACCCTCATGAAATAATGCCTCGCCACGTTTATAGCTAATACAAGTTTTAGAATAATTGATACTATCTATCTCTTTATATGTACAAAAACGTATCAGAGATTTATTCGAAGTTTTACATTTTTCACAAAATATTTGTTCATTCGCTGGCTTTCTCATAAAATAAGGATAAGTAAAATTATTAATAATTTACATTATACAAAGTTACACAAAAATATGACAAAAATCATCTTTTCAAAAAATATGAATCATATTTTTTGAAAAGATGACTAACTACTTTTGTAACAGAAAAAGAGAGAACTTTAGGTAAAGTACCTTTTTAGCCAAAACCAATAACCAACATCTTTCTGTAAATTTGCCTATTTGTTGGGCTTTCAACCAATAAATAGGTGTTTTTAATCAACTAATGCTAAAAATTATGTCTATCATTTATTTGTTACTTGCAGTTAGTTTGGTAATGGCGGTAATATTTCTTGGAATATTTATCTACAATTTGCATAATGGGCAGTTTGATGATGATTACACACCTTCCATTAGAATATTATTTGAGGACGAAATCAAAGAAAAATAAGAGTACCTGTATAAGTAAGGCTAAAGCCTATGTTACATTAAATTACAAATATTACTAATTAATTTATAAAAAATATGAACACCATAAACTCTATAAAAAATACAAAGGTCGAAAGATTCGAATATGACAACGAAATTGTCCGCAATTTTGGCTTGGCAGCCTTAATTTTTGGCTTGGTTGGTATGAGTGTCGGCTTGTTGGTAGCTTTTCAGTTGGTTTTTCCTGTTCTAAACTTCGATTTACCTTACACAAGTTTTGGGCGGATTCGTCCATTACACACCAACGCAATTATTTTTGCATTTGTAGGAAATGGAATTTTTGCGGGCATTTATTATTCTTTGCAAAGGGTTTGTCGAACTCGCATGTTTAACGATACCTTAAGCAAAATACACTTTTGGGGTTGGCAATTAATTATTTTGTCTGCTGCCATTACTTTGCCTTTGGGTTTTACAAGTTCGAAAGAATATGCCGAATTAGAATGGCCTATTGATATTGCAATAGCTTTGATTTGGGTAGTTTTTGGAATTAATCTTATGGGAACTATTATCAAAAGACGTGAAAAGCATATTTATGTAGCAGCTTGGTTTTACATTGCAACTTTTGTAACTGTAGCTATTTTGCATATTTTCAACTCTTTTGAAATGCCTGTTACATTCTTGAAAAGCTATTCGGCATACGCAGGCGTACAAGATGCGTTGGTGCAGTGGTGGTATGGACACAATGCGGTGGCATTTTTCTTAACTACACCGTTTTTGGGTATGATGTATTATTTCCTTCCAAAAATGGCAAATAGACCTGTATATTCCTACAAACTTTCTATTTTGCACTTTTGGACATTGATATTTTTGTATATCTGGGCAGGCCCTCACCACCTTTTGTATAGTTCTACGCCTGATTGGGTGCAGTCTTTGGGGGTAGTATTTTCGGTAATGTTGATTGCACCATCTTGGGGAGGTATGATAAACGGTTTATTGACTTTGCGTGGGGCTTGGAATAAAGTTAGCGAAGATACGACACTAAAATTTATGGTAGTAGCTTTGACTTGCTATGGTATGGCAACTTTTGAAGGACCTATGTTATCCTTAAAAAATATTAATGCTATTGCACATTTTACAGATTGGATTGTTGCTCACGTACACGTAGGAGCATTAGGATTTAATGGTTTTATGTTGTTTGCGATTGGTTATTGGTTAGTACCACGTTTATACAAAACCGAATTATATTCTAAACAATTAGCTGCTACACATTTTTGGTTAGGTACATTAGGAATTTTGTTTTATGCAATTCCTATGTATTGGGCAGGTTTTACGCAAGGTTTGATGTGGAAAGAATTTACCGCAGATGGTATCTTAAAATATCCAAACTTTTTGGAAACTGTAACTAAAATTATTCCTTTGTATGCAACGCGTGGTATTGGTGGCGTGTTTTATTTGGCAGGTTTTATTATTATGTTATACAATTTGTTTAAAACTGCACAACAAGGTAGTTTGGTAGCCAACGAAACAGCTGAAGCAACGATTGCCGTAGAAACACAGGAAACACACGAATATTGGCACAAAGTTTTTGAAAACAGACCAATGTTGATGATGGTAACGTCTTTGGTGGTGGTTTCGATAGGTGGTTTGGTACAAATTTTACCAACTTTATTTATCAAAGAAAATATCCCAACGATTGCAAGTGTGCAACCTTATACAGCTTTGGAATTGGAAGGTAGAGATATTTATATTAGAGAAGGTTGCAATAATTGCCATTCGCAAATGATACGTCCTTTCCGTTCCGAAACCGAAAGATATGGCGAATATTCAAAATCTGGCGAATATGTCTATGACCACCCATTTCTTTGGGGCTCCAAACGTACAGGCCCTGATTTGATGCGTCAAGGAGGCAAATATCCAAATTCGTGGCACTATTTGCACATGCAAGAACCACAAGCTATTTCGACAGGTTCTATTATGCCAAATTATGCGTGGCTTTTGGAAAATGACCTCGATATTTCAAATACGCAAGCAAAAATGCGAGCTTTAAGACGAGTTGGCGTACCATATTCCGAAAAACAAATTCAAGATGCCGAAAAAAGTATTGCAACACAAGCAAATGCTATTGTAGAAAATCTCAAAAAAGATAAAATAGAAACCAAACCTACAAAAGAAATTATTGCAATGATTGCTTACTTACAAAGATTAGGTACAGACATCAAAAAGTAGTTGTAAAGCATATTTTACGTTGTCAAGGTGCGAAAAGCAACCTTGCCAACGTACATTATTACAAATCATACTTCGTAGAACAATTTAAAACTTAAAAAACTATGTTCAAACAACATTTAGCATCGGCAACAGGCGTAGATATGTATTTAATTCTATCCTTATTTATATTTTTAGCTTTTTTTATTGGTGTACTTATTCGTCTGTTGTTTTTTAATAAAAAAGAACTTGACTATTTAAGCAATATTCCTTTTGAAGAAAAAATAGATAATTCCAAAACTTCAGTGTAGCTGCGGACTTCAGTCCGCAGTATATTATTCTGCGGACTGAAGTCTGCAACTACACTGAAATTTATGTTACATCAACAATTTTTGAAAATTAAAAAAATATTTGTATGAAAACTATACGACAAACTTTTATAATGATTTTGTGTTTATTGGCTGCCAATCAGACTTTTGCACAAAGTAAATATTTTTGGGGCAACGGCACAACGGAAGACCTTTTGGGAGTTTTTGTGTTAATAGCTTTGATTTCTGTCATTGTATTATTAGGTTTATTATTGATAGGTATGTTTACTTTATACCAAGTAATAACAGGCAATACTACAAAACCTATTTTAGAAACGGCATCTTTTTGGGAGAAATTGGCAAATTTACGCCCAATGGCACAAGAAAAAGAATTGCTTTTGCAAGATAGTTATGACGGAATCCAAGAGTTGGATAATCCTGTACCTGCGTGGTTTAATGCCTTGTTTTATGGTACAGTTGCTATTGGAATTGTATATTTGTTGGTTTATCATAGTTGGAATTCTGCACCATTGCAAACTCAAGAGTATGAAAATGAAGTATTTGTAGCCGAAACCCTTAAAAGACAACGCTTGGCAAATGCACCAGCCGACAATATAGACGAAAACAACGTAAAATTATTGACTGACAATGCGGTGGTTTCGGCAGGAAAAGGTACTTATATGCAATATTGTGCTGCTTGTCACGGAAAATTAGGCGAAGGTTTGGTAGGACCAAATTTAACTGACGAATTTTGGATACATGGTGGAACAATCAACAATATTTTCAAAACCATCAAATACGGAGTTACCGAAAAAGGTATGGTGGCTTGGGGAACTCAACTAACGCCAACACAAATGAGTAATGTTGCTAATTTTATTCTTTCCTTAAAAGGTACAAACCCTCCAAATGCAAAAGAAGCACAAGGCGTAAAATAATAGTTTGTGCTTTTTTGAAAATTAGAAACCAAACTTTCTAGCTATTTAAGAGGTAGAAAGTTTGGTTTCTTTATGAAAAACCAACAAAATTATTTTACAAAATTGAGATTTTTGTAAAATAATTTATTGGCAATTACTGCATATACATTGCGTAGTACGAAAAAGGCTTGGTAAGGGCAGGGAATTCTTAGCACAAAACTTCACACAAGCATAGGGTTCTCCGTTGCGATTTATTTTTTATTTAAAAGTTCAATTTAGCACCTAAGCCCCGCTTTCGTCAAGCCAATGTTGGCAAAGTTATTCCTTCGTTTCTGTTCGTAATTCTTCAATTTGTTCAACTGTCAAGCCTGTTATGTCTGCAATAAATTGATTATCAGAACCTTTTTTTATTGCATTTTTAGCAATTTCAATATTTCTTTCTTGTTTGGCTTCTAACTTAGCAGTATATTCTACACTTATTTCAATACGTCTGTTTTCTTGAAAACGGTTATACATTTTTTTGTCTTCCTCTGTTAGATTTTCATAACGCAATTTTTCTTTGGCTTTATCCAAACCTTTTGCCTTGAAGTTATCTTTTACTTCGCTATTTTTTAGGAAATAAATCCACTCATCAAGTGTATCTTTAGCAATATCATTAAAGTTATTGATTTTCAAAATGTAGTATTTAGGAAAAATATCCGCTATTTTATCCACAGCATAATTTTTCTTTTGCAAACTGGTAGGTTTCAAAATATCATTTTTGTGTAAACCAATAAATTCGCCTTTGTATTCGTAAATATAATCTTTACCTTGCCCCAAGCTAAAATAAATAATGTTAATAGAATATATTTTTTTGATTGTACCATAAGGCTCTCCTTCTTTAATATATTCTGTAACTAATTTGGAAACACCATACAGCATTCGTTGAAAATAATCCACTTCGGAGTCATTCTGTACTTCGATAAGCATCAGCTCATCATTTTGGCTTTTTACTAAAATATCCACGCGGTTATATTTGTCATATTCATCTTGCTTCGGTGCGACGTTTCGCTTGCCTTCGCTTTCCAATATATCTATAATAGTAATGTCAAAAAGAAGTAATTCCGACAAAAGTCCCTCTAAAATACCGAAGTTTGCCTTGTGGCGAAGCAATTTTTTCATTGCCCAATCAAAACGAATTAGCTTGTTGCTCATAATTTTTTGCTATTTTAAATTTTTACAAATATACGAATAAATGCAATTTAATGAATTTAAGTAACAAGAAGAAATTAAATGATAGTTAAAGTACGGATTTAAAGCCTATATTATATTTCATGTAGTTAGTTATACAACAAAGTAATTTGTTTTTACTAAAGCTGTGCGTAGATGGAGCTACGCACTACTATTATGCAATTTACATTACTTACAAATTTATGCAAACCACTCTAAAGCCCTTTTTTCGGCATAACTAATGGTGTCATTACGAACTTCAAAACCTACATGCCCGCCAAATTTTGGAGTTTCTAAATACAAAAATTCGTGTGCTTTTGCTATCTCGGTAGGATAACACAAATCTGTAAGAAAGGGGTCATCTAAAGCATTAATTACAAGAATTGGTCTTTTAATTCCACTTACATACTGCCCACAACTTGATTTTTGGTAATAATCTTCGGCATCTTTGTAGCCGTGCAAAGGTGCAGTATAACGGTTGTCAAATTCCCGCATATTTTTTATTTCTTCGTAATTCTCTAAATTTATTTTGTCGGGATATGCTTTTGCTTTTTCGGCTAATCTTTTCTTCAGACTTATCAAAAAGTTTTTTGTATAAATCCAAGTCAAAGCATCACTACAAGACGAAAGGTGAAAAGGTGTAGAAAATGCAAGTGCTTTTTGAATAATTTTGGGCAAATACTTGCCACTTTCTCCAAAATATTTTACCAAAATATTACCTCCCAAACTAAATCCTACTAAAACTATTTCGGTATATTGGGGATAATTTTTCTCTATATAACGTACCAAAAAATCAATATCTCCTGTATCTCCGTGGTGATAAAACCGCAATAATCTGTTCATTTCGCCACTACAAGACCGAAAATTCATAGCAAGTCCGTCATAACCAATGGTTTGCAGGCTTTTTACCATACCTGTAACATAATGACGTTGCGAACTGCCTTCCATACCATGTAGCACAATAGCTAATTTTTTGGTATTAGGAATTTGATTTTGGATAGCCCAATCCACGTCTAAAAAATCGCCATCGGGAAGTTCTATTCTTTGACGTTGGTAGGCAACTTCGACTTTGCGAAAAAGCCCAGGGATAATAGTTTGTAAATGTCCGTTTCGTAAACTATAAACGGGAGGCTCAAAAAAACTTGCTTCTGAAATCGGCATTGGTAAAATAGTTGAAAATATATAAAAATGTTGTAAATTTAACGCATAAAACCTTAACCATACTACTTTCATGAAAATAATAGAATGTCCTCGCGATGCCATGCAAGGTATCAAAGAATTTATTTCGACAGACCGCAAAGCTGCTTATATCAATGCCTTGCTCAAAGTAGGTTTTGATACGATTGATTTTGGCAGTTTTGTGTCGCCAAAAGTAACGCCACAAATGAAAGATACTGCTGAAGTTTTGGCAAAATTAGATGTAAGTAATACAAAATCCAAATTATTGGCTATAGTTGCAAGTACAAGCGGTGCAAAAATAGCTATTCGTCACGAAGAAATCCGTTATTTGGGGTTTCCTTTTTCGGTTTCCGAGATTTTTCAACAACGCAACACCAACAAAAGTATTGCCGAAGCCTTACACACCTTATCGGATATACAAACTTTGTGTATGCAATATAATCGTATTTTGGTGGTATATATATCTATGGGTTTTGGAAATCCGTATGATGAAGCATATAATCCCGAAATAGTGGAAGCATACGTCCAAAAATTAGACCGAATGGGCATCAAAATCATTGCTTTATCAGACACGATTGGCGTTTCTACCCCTACAAACATTAGCCCTTTATTTCAAAATTTGCTTGCACGATTTCCACATATTGAGTTTGGGGCTCACTTTCATTCCAATCCTAATACTGCTTATCAAAAAATAGAAGCTGCATATTTGGCAGGTTGTCGCCGTTTTGATGTTGCTTTGGGTGGTTATGGCGGTTGTCCAATGGCAAAAGATGAGCTTACAGGCAATATTGCAACCGAAACCTTAATACATTATTTGACCGACAAGCAAATATTTACTACTTTAGATTTTTCGGTTTTGCAACAAGCACAAGCCTTTGTTCCACAAATTTTTGATACACATTTGGAATTGGTGTAATTTTTTGTTATAAACTGTAGTTTGGATTGGAAGTTCACCCTACAGTTTATATGAGAAATATCTTAGAAATAGAAAAGTATAGCACAAATTTTAGGTAGCTTTGTATATTTGTCGAAGTAATTTTATTGTAACACCAAAAAATAGGAAAATGTTAGCATTATTTATCATATTCATCGCTGCTTTTTTGTTCCCAGGTATCATCTTGCGAACCAAAGCATTTTTAAGTGGTAGAAAAGGGGCAGGTATTTTGCAACCTTGGAAAGATATGTGGCGACTTGTTCGAAAAGGCTCTGTTTTTAGCAATACTACTTCCATTATTTTTCAAATAGCACCTACTATTTACTTAGCAACGGTCTTGTGTGCTATGCTTTTATTACCATTTGATAACCAGCCTAATATGCTTTCTTTTAAAGGAGATTTTGTGTTTTTTGCCTATATTTTGGGTTTGGGAAGATTTTTTATGATAATTTCGGCAATGGATACAGGTAGCCCTTTCGAAGGAATGGGGGCAAATCGGGAGGCATTATATGGTATGTTGGTAGAGCCTGCTTTTTTTATCTGGGCTGGTTCTTTGGCAATGCTTACAGGTTATACTTCTTTTCAAGATATTTATACACATTTAAACTTTGAAAGTAATTATTTTGTCTTAGTTTTGGGGGTTTTAGCAACTTATTTGCTGGTACAAATAGCCTTGATTGAAAATAGTAGAATGCCTGTAGATGACCCAACTACACACTTAGAACTTACCATGGTGCATGAAGTAATGGTTTTGGACAATAGTGGCATTGATTTGGCAATCGTACAACTAAGTTCGGCATTAAAATTTGCAATGTATGGTACTTTAATTGCTAATTTCTTTATGATACCTAATTTACATTGGGTTTTTAATGGGGCAATTTTACTCTTAGTCCAAGTTATTTTTGCTGTTACGATAGGCGTGGTAGAATCTTTTAGAGCAAGAAATCCATTGCCAAAAAATCCACAATTTATTATAGCTTTGTCCTCGATTGCAATTATTATTTTCTTTACAGTTTTGATTATTACACAAAAATATATTAGTTAATCCCGTATATTTGCCTTCAGGCGAATGAGACTCTGAGGCAAAAGTAATTAGGTTTTCCGCATCAAAATTAACATTATTTTTGGATTTATTTTAGCTCTATGGATGTTAGCTCTTATTTTTCTACGGTCAAAGATTTTCGTGTACGTGGTCGTTGTTCCCACTTACTGAGTGATA
>JBIKRY010000023.1:0-25041 GCA_044348925.1 Bernardetiaceae bacterium | reverse complement strand
ACAAAATATTACTCAAATTATAGCAGAACTTAAAGAGGTTTGGAGTATAATCACAAAAAATCAAATATAAATAAAAACCTTTTGGAAAGTTTTAAAACTTTCCAAAAGGTTGCACTAAAAAAAACTATTTCCCCCCAATTAAATTCAACGCCGAGCCAGCCTTAAACCAGCCAATTTGCGAAGCATTGAAAGAGTGTTTTACCTCAAAAGTATTCCTTAATAGCCTTGATAACTTGGGGAACATTGTCTAAGAAATTATAACCTGCAATGTCTATACACAAAAACTATATTTTTAGATAAGTTTCATTTTCTATTCCCTTCATCATTCTTTCGTGAATATTATACATTAAATCAACTACCAACTTACGATATTTTGTATAAACATTTTGAGTTACTTTTTCCTCTGCACTGATGTCGCCACCGTGTGCAATACCATTACGATAATCTAAAAAAGTTTTCATCATTTCCTTTAAACTTGGATTTGGATGTGTGTAAATCCCACAATGAGGAGATAGTTTTTCTAAATTGAATTTCTCTAATAACTTATTCAATACTTCAAAACTAATATTACTTTCTGTATTTACTATTCTGTAAATATTATGATGCTCTTGTAGATGAAATTCTCTTAATTTCTCATGAAACCTCGCTTTTGAGGTAAGTTTATCGGGATATTCATTAAATTGCTTAAAAGTATTTTCCAAGTGAAATACCTGAATAGTATCGTGCAAATTTTTAAATGGTAAATGTAACCTATTTAGTTCGTCTATGTATAAACCAAAAGTTTGCTGAATAAAACCTTCCCAAATTGCATATATCATACTAACTGTTTGAACAGAAAAAATTTCAAAATGTTTTTTTGACAGATTATACCGTTTGGTAAAAATAGTTTTTTCTATTTCTGTTAAAACACTTTCTCTTTCTTCGATTAAAGCAAGTAGTTTCTCTTCAAAATCTTGCATATAATTTATGAAGTTATTTTACCAAAAATTTCATTTGCTCTTTTTAATCTGTTTTTTGCTCTACTTTTACTATTTGAGGCAGTTCCAGATAGCCTTTTAAACTCATTATCACCTTTTAATTGATTTATTTTTGTTCTCAGTAACTCTAGATTATTTTCATATATGGAAATATTTTTAGCTACTCCTACCATAATTCCTTCAAATTCAGCAGGTATAAAAAAATTTCCCTTTGTTTTGAAAATTGTATCATCTTTTAAATCAACTACTAATCGTAGTGTTTTTAAAAAAAGGTTCTCATTATGCTCATACTGAAAATCAGAATTTGCAACAGTTGTTTCCATAAAATGGTCTAAGAAGTTGGCTGTATTGTCATTTATTTGCTCAATATCATTATTATAAAAAGCAAAAAATTTTAATATCAACTCCTGTCCATATAATTCTTTTCTTTTTTGTAAACTTAAATTTGTAAGTCGTCTAAAATCTGGGTTTAGACTTAATTTAGCTAGTAAAAGATTTAATTGAGGATTTATACCTCTATAAATGGCATTTCGCATTTCTTGTGGCGTTAATTTTGAACCACTTGAATTAAGTCTTTTAAATAACTCATATTTCATATTAGGAATACTACCACCTCGCAGTATCTCTACTCGGCATACAGACCTCTTTATATTCAGAATATATTTCTTTGGCAATGTATCTACTGTAAACCCTTTTAGACTTTTTATAAGATTTCCTGCTTCCAAAGTCCATTTATTGATTAATTCTATTTTTTCATCATCATCTTCTATATCTTCTTCTTCTTCTTCAATAGAACTATTTTCTATATTTTTCTTTAAATCACCAAAAAAACTAATAACTGTTGTAATCCGTTGTAAACCATCTACTAACTCCCAGTTTCCAGATATATCTTCTGCTACAAATATAGGGGGAATAGGAAAACCTAATAAAATAGACTCAATAAGAGCTGTTTTCTGTTCACTTTTCCATCTATACAACCTTTGAAATTCTGGACGAATATTTAACTCTCCATTTTTATGTAAATTGATAATTTCACCAAAAGAAATATCCATTCTATCAGTAGATATTCTTTCTCTTTCTGTTCCTATCTCTTTGTCAAGTTCTGATAGATTATCTGCGATTATTTCAGTCATAATAAATCTTTTTTAGTTAGTGTAATTTAAGTATTTTGTATTATTACAAGGAGTAATTAAGTCATTAGACATTTTAAAGTATAGTTTTGTGTTACTTTAATTTATAAAAAACCTTTTGGAAAGTTTTAAAACTTTCCAAAAGGTTGCACTAAAAAAAACTATTTCCCCCCAATCAAATTCAACGCCGAGCCAGCCTTAAACCAGCCAATTTGCGAAGCATTGAAAGAGTGTTTTACCTCAAAAGTATCTTTCGAACCGTCTTTGTGGTGCAAGGTAATGGTAAGATTTTTTGCAGGTGCAAAACTTTCCAAGCCTGTAACATCTATTGTATCATCTTCTTGCACTTTGTTGTAATCCTCTTTGTTGATAAAAGTCAAAGGCAGCATACCTTGTTTTTTCAAGTTTGTTTCGTGAATACGGGCAAAAGATTTTACCAAAATCACTTTCACACCCAAGAAACGAGGCTCCATAGCTGCGTGTTCACGAGAAGAACCTTCGCCATAATTGTCCTCACCAATCACAATAGATGCAATTCCCGCAGCTTTATAAGCACGTTGCACCGCAGGTACAGCACCATATTCGCCTGTAAGTTGGTTTTTTACCTTGTTTGCACTATCATTAAAGGTATTTGTAGCACCAATTAAACAGTTATCAGAAATATTGTCGAGATGACCTCTAAAACGCAACCAAGGTCCCGCCATCGAAATATGGTCAGTCGTACATTTGCCTTTCACTTTGATAAGCAATTTTAAGCCTGTGTACTCTTGTCCGTTCCATTTCTCAAAAGGTTTCAAAATTTGCAGACGTTTCGAATCATCAGCAACCAAAACCTGTACTTTGCTACCATCTGTTGCAGGTGCTTGATAACCCGCATCTTCCACTGCATAACCTTTTGGTGGCAATTCTAAACCTTGTGGCGTATCAAATTTTACCGATTGTCCTTCCTCATTCACCAATGTATCTGTTATTGGGTTAAAAGTCAAATCTCCTGCAATAGCTAAAGCTGTAACAATTTCTGGCGAAGCCACAAATGCGTGAGTATTAGGATTGCCATCTGCACGACTTTTGAAATTGCGGTTAAATGAAGTGATAATAGAGTTTTTCTCTCCTTTTTCTGCTCCGTGTCTTGCCCACTGACCAATACAAGGACCACAAGCATTTGCCAAAACCACCCCGCCCATTTTGCCAAAAGTTGCCAAAATGCCATCTCTTTCTGCCGTAAAACGTACTAATTCAGAACCTGGAGTAATGGTAAAATCTGCTTTTGCTTTCAATTTTTTGTCTACAGCTTGTTGAGCCAACGATGCTGCTCTTGTCATATCTTCGTAAGACGAGTTGGTACAAGAACCAATTAAGCCAACTTCCAATTTTGCAGGATAGTTATTTGCTTTTACTGCTGCTGCAAATTCCGACAATTTCCACGCTTTATCAGGTGAGAATGGTCCGTTAATGTGTGGTTCTAAGGTATTTAGGTCAATGGTAATTACTCTATCAAAATATTTTTCAGGATTTGCATAAACTTCGTCATCTCCTTTCAAATGTTCTGCTACAGTATCCGCCAAAGCTGCAATTTCGGCACGACTTGTTGCTTGCAAATATTCTTTCATTTTTTGACCGTAGCTAAATAATGAAGTCGTTGCACCAATTTCTGCACCCATATTACAAACTGTACCTTTTCCTGTGCAAGACATTGCTTCTGCACCTTCGCCAAAATATTCGACAATGGCATCAGTTCCGCCTTCAACGGTTAAAATTCCTGCAACCGTCAAAATCACATCTTTTGCCGAAGTCCAACCGTTTAGTTTTCCTGTCAATTTTACGCCAATCAATTTAGGAAATTTCAATTCCCAAGCCATTCCAGCCATTACATCAACTGCATCAGCACCACCAACCCCGATAGCCACCATTCCCAAACCTCCTGCATTTGGCGTATGCGAATCTGTGCCTATCATCATTCCACCAGGGAAAGCGTAATTTTCTAACACAACTTGGTGAATAATACCAGCCCCTGGTTTCCAAAAACCAATACCGTATTTGTTGGAAACCGAAGCCAAGAAATCAAAAACTTCTTTGTTGGTTTTCAACGCATTTTCCATATCTGCAAAAGCACCAGATTGAGCCACAATTAAGTGGTCGCAATGCACTGTGGAAGGCACTGCTACTTGTGGTTTGCCTGCTGACATAAATTGCAACAACGCCATTTGTGCCGTTGCGTCTTGCATTGCCACTCTGTCGGGTGCAAAATCTACATAAGCCTTACCTCTCTCAAAATTTTCGAGTTCTTGGTCTTTGTGCAAATGCGAATACAAGATTTTTTCGGCTAAAGTCAAACCTCTGCCGAGTTTTTTGCGGGCTGCTGCCACTCTTTCAGGCATACGTGCATATACGCCCTTAATCATTTCGATATCGAAAGCCATTTTTTTGTTGAGTTTATAAATTTTGTAGCAATGTAATTACTAATCTGCAAAAAATATACACGAAGGCATTAAAATTTGTAAAACTTTTTTATTGGTAGGTTTTTACTCTTGTTTTATTCTGTAAAATGCGAAGAAATTACTTGCAAACTATTATAACCAACAAAATTTCTCTAATAGAAATCATGTAGGTGAATTGGTGGAATGAATCTGTAACAAAACCGTAAATTTATAGATGCACAAACAATAAATGCTTTATAGGGGGAAATAAAAACCCTTTCCAAAAGTGAAATGGCTTTTGGAAAGGGAAAAATACAATACCGCAAATATTTAGATTTATGGTATTACGATTTGGAAAAACTATTGGCAGGGTTTTCAACCACTGCCAAAGTTTTAGAGTTACAAAGTAAATTATAGTTGCAATACCTACGATTTGTACTATTAGAATGGTATTGAATAATGAAACTGTACGCCTACGCCACCAACTGTAGTATTTCCTAATTCTAACGTGAACTACGGATTAAAATCCTACTAATGTAAGGGGGATATTTACCTTGTACACGGAGCTACCTAAACGAATCAGTCAGGTAAATTGCAACATAAATAATGTAAGTTTCGTACTACTACGAAAATTAGTTTATTATATATTTTACTTGTAACTCATTGATTATCCATAAAGTAATCCGTAGTTCACGTTATATTACTATCTTTGGTACCACTTAGACACTAAGAAACACTAAGTTTCACTAAGAAATACTTAGTGTTTCTTAGTGTCTAAGTGGTACAAAATTTTACTTTTCTAGTTATCTAAAAGCTATATTTTTATAAAAATAGCATAAAAAACATAATAACTTATTGATTATCAATATTTTAATCCGTAGTTGACGTTATTTTAAGATTTATCAAGACTTTTAGTAATTTGAATGGTTATCAATCTGCCTATTAGAAATGTGCGGACTGAAGTCCGCACTACAGTTATTTCACCACTACCGCCTCAATCTCCTTCTCCTTAATCTGCTTATTCAATTTTGGCAAATCTGTTGAAAGTACCGTTTCAAAAGCTGCTAATTGCTTGTTTATCAACGAAGTAAGAACATTTTTAACTTCAATAGCTGCATCTGTTGGGCGAAAATCTCCCGAACCTGCCACATTTACCAACCAAGAAAGTTTGTTGTTGAGTTTGATAGGAAAATTCAACATATCTTGTGAACTTTTTAACTTTGTTTGGTATAAAGCCTCCTCAATGTCTGTAATTTTCTTTTCAGTTGCCTTGATAGTTTCCAAAATCTCCTTGTGTTTTTCTTTGTCAAGTCGTTTTGTGTAACTTTGCAACTGCTCACGCATAGCACGAATTTTCTTAATTGCCTTGTGTGTTTCGGTCAATTTTTGTGCAATTTCATTCAAAAAATCAAATTGTGCTTGATATTCGGCTTGTGTTGTGCTTAGACGAGGGTCTTTCGCAATTTCAAAAGTAGCTTCTGTCGAGTCCTTGCCCACTTTCATTTTCACTTTGTAAGTATCAGGCACCGCCAAAGCACCTTGCAAACCGCCACCCCAAAGCAACATTCCATCTACTTTTTCGGCATTTGGGTAACGCATATTCCAGAAAAAACGGTTTCCGCCTGCTTTTGCCTCTAATTTATCTTCTTTTTCCTTTGCATCAGTCGAAAACTTGCGAATAGTCTTGTTATTTTTGTCTAAAAATTCCAAAGATATTACATTTGTGCTATCCACTTTATTTTTTACATAAAATTGCACCATTACGCCACTTTGCAAATTTTGTCCGTTTAGTCTTGGGTTTTCATAATTTCCACCACCAACTCTGTATGTTTTGCGAGGGGCAAAAAGTTGGAAATTAGCCTGTTTAATGGCATTATTCACAGTTCTTAACGGTGTAATATCGTCAATTATCCACAAAGCACGACCTTGTGTAGCTGCAATTAAATCATTGTCTTTTATTGTCAAATCTGTAATTGGCACAATCGGCAAATTTAATTGGAAAGGTTGCCAATTTGCACCGTCATCAAAAGAAACATACATTCCTTGCTCAGTTCCTGCAAAAAGTAACCCTGCTTTTTCTTTATCTGCACGAATTACTCTTGTAAAATGCTGTTTATCAATACCATTCACAATTTTTGTCCACGTTTTTCCGTAATCTGTTGTTTTCAATAAATAAGGTTGAAAATCGTCTAATTTATAACGAACTGCTGCCAAATACATAGTTCCTTTTTGCGTTGGGTGAATTTCTAAACTATTGATTTGTGCAAATTCAGGTAAAATGGTTTTTGGTGGTGTAATATTTTGCCAATTTTTGCCATTATCCATAGTAACGTGAACCAATCCATCATCAGAACCTGTATAAATTACGCCTTTTTCGGTTGGCGACTCGGCTGCTGCAAAAATGGTACAATAATATTCTACGCCTGTGTTGTCTTTTGTGATGCTGCCACCTGTCGAAATCTGTTTTAGGCTGTCATTTGTCGTTAAATCTGGGCTAATTTTTTCCCAAGTTTGCCCTTCATTAGTAGTTCTGAAAAGGCAATTTGCACCAGCATACAAAACTTTGCTATCGTGTGGCGAAAAGGAAATCGGAAAATTCCACTGAAAACGGTATTTCATCGCACTTGCCCCTGCACCAATCGGATTATCAGGATAAATGTCAATGATGCGACTTTGCCCTGTTTTGTGGTCTAATCTTTCAAAAAAACCACCGTAAGAACCACCATAAACAATGTCTGAATTTTCGGGATTTACTGCAATATGTCCACTTTCGCCACCTGCGGTAATTTCCCAGTCTTTGTCCGTAATTCCTCCCCCAAAAGTGCGGTGCGAAACTCGCAAAGTTGAATTATCTTGCTGGGCAACATAAATTTTATAAGGAAAATTGTTATCTGTTACCACTCTGTAAAATTGTGCAGTAGGTTGGTTCATATAGGTAGAAAAAGTTTTGCCTTTATTTACGCTAACTTGTGCACCGCCATCATCTCCAATTATCAGAATATCAGGGTTTTGCGAAGAAATCCAAAGGTCGTGATGGTCGCCATGTGGAGTGTCTATGTTCTCAAAAGTTTTTCCCCCATCTTTACTGCGGTGAAAATCTACGTTTAACACATACAACATATCCTCATCTTTTGTGTCGGCATAAATTCGAGAATAATACCAAGCCCGTTGGCGTAATTTTCTTTCCTCATTTACTTTTGTCCACGTTTCGCCACCGTTTTCAGAACGGAAAATTCCCCCTTCTGCATTCTCAATAATTGCCCAAATTCTGTTAGCATTTACAGGCGAAACCGTAACGCCAACAATTCCCCAAGTTCCTTTTGGCAAGCCTTTATTTTCAGAAATATTTTTCCAAGTTTCGCCACCATCTGTACTTTTCCACAACGCAGAACCTTCGCCACCACTCTCAAAACTGTACGGAGTTCTGCGAACTCGCCAAGTGGAAGCAAACAAAATACGTGAATTTGTTGGGTCAATAATCAAGTCCACTGCCC
Source organism: Bernardetiaceae bacterium (assembly GCA_044348925.1). Lineage (GTDB taxonomy): Bacteria > Bacteroidota > Bacteroidia > Cytophagales > Thermoflexibacteraceae > JAAFKA01. The sequence continues at coordinate 17,023 of JBIKRY010000023.1, read as the reverse complement.
CTGCATCATTGTTTGCAAACAAGACTTTTTTCCAATTTTTGCCTCCGTCTGTCGTTTTATATACACCTCTATCTGCGTGTGAGCCAAACAAATGCCCCATAACCGCAGCATAAACAATGTCGGGATTATTTTTGTCAATTCGCAAACGTGAAATGTGTTGCGTGCCTGCCAAACCGACAAAAGTCCACGTTTTGCCCGCATCTGTACTTCGCCAAACGCCATTTCCTTGCGACACATTACCACGTACTGTTTTTTCGCCACCACCTACATAAATTACGTTATTATCACTTTCGCTAACTGCCACAGCACCAATACTTCCGCCAAAATAACCATCAGATATATTTGTCCACGTAGTTCCTGCATCAGTAGTTTTCCAAACTCCACCGCCAACACTGCCAAAATAAAACAAATTTGGTTGTCCGTTTACACCACAAACTGCAGCACTTCGTCCACCTCGAAAAGGTCCAATATTTCGCCATTTCAGATAATTGAGTTGTGTGCTATCATATTGCATAATAGCTTGATTTTCAATAGGTTTCGATTTTGTTTTTTGTGCTAAAATCGGCAAAATTGCCAAACAATAGCAAATCAATAAGGTTGCAATTCTTTTCATAATTTTGAATGAAGGTTAAAATTATTGTTAAAATTACAAGCTATGTTTTTTAGGGGAGAATTTTGTGTTTTTGGGAGGTTTTTTAAGGAAATTTAACAGAGGGGGAATTTTTTATTCCGTTAGGAACTTCATATTGGTAGAAAATACCTTGACCACCTAATTCTCTTTTTTATTTATTAGTTTGTTAAGTTCCTAACGGAACAAAAAATTGTGGAGTTATTTATTTTCTACCAATATGAAGTTCCTAACGGAACAGAATAAAACTAAATTATTATAGTTCTAGGACAAAAAATGAAGATATTAAGTAATTTAATAATTTATTTCTTCTTCAAATTTGGATAGTTTTTTGAGCTTGTCAAAATATCTGTCTATCACTTTTTTATCATCTAATGAAACTTTTTGGTGCAAATATAGTACCTCTATTTTTCCATCAGCATCAAGTATTATGTCTTCTTTGTTATCTACAAGTTTCATTAATTCTTTTTCTGTTAAACCTTTATACTTTGTATAAATTGGTAAATCTGAAAAAGTTTCGTTATTAAAGATACTTTGTTGCAGTTGTTTAGATTTCCAACCTAATGGCATATATTCTTGATTAAATGCAACCCACTCATTTTTAGAGTTTCGTTTTATACCATAAGGCATATTAATTGCAAAGAAATTTCCTAAGCCCATTTTTTATAAATTTTAAATTATTTCTATTTGCAATAATACAAAAATATTTTAGAATGTAAATAATTATAAAGTTATTTTATTTGCTATTTTTCTATCCTCCAAAACCCATTTCTTCACCATTCTCCACTCTGTTTCTTGTTCTGAAATCTTAAAAATATAGGTTTCGTTGGCTGTTATTTCGTCTAAAATTTCTTGTTGGGTTTGGATTATTGGTTTTTCGGAGATGTGGTAGGTGCTTAAAACTTGTTTTAGGGATTTTTATTCGTTTTATTAATTACTTTTACTATCTTGCAACATTAACAAATCTATTAGATAATGAAACTTATTGTAGAAAATTTTGGAGCTATAAAAAAAATAGAAATAGACCTTTCTAAAAAAATATACTTATTTGTTGGCTATAACAATACAGGTAAAACGTACCTTTCTAATTTACTTTATAGCATTTTTGACCAAGAAACTCTAAAAGATTTTTCGGAGTCTGATTATAACAATAGTTTACCTAATAGTATTGAAAACGAAATTTCTCTTAGTGAGAATCTAATTACATCATTATTAAACTCTTTTAGCCAATATTTAGCGGAGGTTATTATTCCTAAGTCCCTAAAAATATCTAAATCTCATTTTATTGTAAAAAATTTAGTCATCAATTTTCAATATATCGAAAGTGAAATAAGAAAACCGACTTTAAGTTCTGGTGCTTCTATTGCAATACAGAAAAAAAATGATAATGGTTTAAATGAAATTAGCATTTTTTCATTGATAAAAGATGAAAATTCTATGCTTGCAAAAATAAAACATAAAACTAATGAAGAAATTTATAGAGAACTGCCGAATGATTTTTTTGATAATATTCCAAAAAATAAATTTGAAAAAGATATAAATTCTGTAAAGCAAAATGTAACAAAAAGTCTTGCTCATTCTGTACTTAATTTATTACTGCAAAATAAAGAAAAACCATTTTTTCTGCCTGCAAATCGGATTTTTTTATTAGAAAATGCCGACGAATTAGCAAATCAAGATTATGCAAGAAAAAAGGAAATGGCTGAAATTTTTATGGAGGCATTAGAAAATAAAACCCTTGATAAACAGGCTCTTAGAGATTTATTAGCAAAAAAAGCTGAAAGTAAACACCCTGAACATATTGCTAATTTGATAGAACTTATAGCCAATTTACGTAAAAATAAAGATGAGAATTTTGTTCAAAATGGAACTCGTTTTTATGATACTTTACTCAAAAAAATGGCTACTATTATGGGTGGCGAAATTGTAATGGAAAAACCAAGTCCAAGTTCTGATTGGACTGAAAAATTTAAAATGAATACGATTGAGGAAGAACCTATTAATTTGTATTTAGCTTCTTCGTCTGTAAATCAATTAGGTACGTTATTTCAATATCTAAAATATTGGGCAAAACAACAAGAGAATTTCTTAATGATAGACGAGCCTGAAATAAATTTGCACCCTCAAAATCAAATACAACTAATCAATTTAATTTTAGAGTTTGCAACTACAAATAATAATAGACTACTTTTGACTACACACAGTCCATTAGTTGCTGAAACTATAAATAATTATTTGATTTTAGATAAAATTAAAGAATTAGAAATTGAAGTAAGTGAGGAAGTTAAAGAAATACCTTATTTTAATCTTAATTTTGATTTAAATAATGATGATATAGCGACATATTCTTTTGCTAAAAATGGTCATTTTGAACAATATGATTTTAAAAAATATAGCTTATTTTTCAAAACATTTAATCAAGAAATAGGAAAAATAGCAGAAATAAAAAGTATTTTGACAGACCAAATCTATTATCATCAAGACAAATTAAATTAGATAAAATTAATATGGGTTTCAATAATCAAAAAATATCCTTTTTTATCAATGATTTATATACTGCATTAACTTCTGATATCAAAGAACTTGTAGATAAAAATGGCACTGATGAAATACGTTTTATTTCAGACAGCAATGTGATAAAAGATAATGATGGCGAAGTCATTTTTAAAGAATATGGAACAAGTGCAACACTTAGAGAGGTTTGTATTACAGAAACTCCTTTTGATAATCCAGAGCAACTTGTTATTTTTTTAGATAAGTGGGAACAAACGGAAAAAACAAAGTATCTAAAAATTATATTTGAGAACTCAAATATGGGGGTTGATGGTATTATTTTTCACTATGACGGTACTGAAAACGAACTTTCAGTTTATTTGATAGAAATGAAAAGTACAATTAGTGATAATACCATAGAACATTGTAAGAAAAAGTTTGAACAAACAATTAGTAAATTATCTCTTTTTATCCCTGTTATTGCAAATGGAAATAACATAAATTTGGCTGATACAAAAATATTTTTTAAAGGTGTTGTATTTTTTAGTAATCGAGGTTCAGTTAGCAGTGCTAACGAAGTAAGTGGAGATTTAACAGATATTTATAGAGCTTATCATAAGGTTAATCGACGATGTTATCGTATAGGAACAGCATCATTAAAAAATACCTTATTTAATTTTAATAGCGAAGCAGAAAAAATAGATGTTAGATTTATTGGTTATCAAGATAGCACAGACAACCCAATATTTGCAACTGGTACAACAGCAAATAAAATAGTGATTACTTTTGCTAATTTTGTTTTCTGATGTTAGTTTTTATTTCTATCCTCCAAAACCCATTTCCTGCCCATTCTCCACTCCGTTTCTTGTTCTGAAATCTTAAAAACATAAGTTTCATTGGCTATTATTTCGTCTAAAATTTCTTGTTGGGTTTGGGTTATTGGTTTTTCGGAGATGTGGTAGCCTGTCAAAGTTAATTCATAGCATTTCCATACAGTTTTTCTTAGAATTTCCCTATCTTTGTAAAAATGAAAACGCCATACAACTATGCAAATTGCAACTTTTAAAGAATGGACATTAACCAAATTAGATAATGCTTTTGGCTTGGAACAAATCTATGAATATGATTACCCCACATTGCTACATTGGCAAGAAATAGCCCTTACTATGGAGGTTACAGATTTTGACCACTTGCTACTCACCAGACTCCAAAAACCACTACAAAGAGGCGGTAAAGGTTGGAATGAAGTAGAGTTAGAAAACAAATTTATCAGCCCTGTTTTTATGGCTGCCGAGTTTGATGACAAAACAATTGGCTATTTTTTGGAAAGAAAATTAGAGGGGCAAGTAGGTAACTATTTTCTATCAGGCATTGTCGATGGTATGATTGCTAAAGGTGTGCGTGACCCTGATAAACCATTTTTTTGCATGCACGAATATAAACGCAGTGTAGATAATGACGGGCAACCTGATGCCCAAGCCCTTGCTGCCATGTTGGTAGTGCAAGCAGAGGAAAACGGTAGAAAACCTATTTATGGTTTGTATATTGTGGGTTTGATTTGGAATTTTATGGTCTTAAACGGAAAAGAATATTGTATTAGCCAAAATTATGATGCTTCTAATCCCGAAATTTTTGAGATTTTCAGAATGTTAAAGGCATTGAAACATATTATTAAAACGGAGTTGATGTAAATTTCTCCTACCTTTGTAAAAATAAAAACGCCATAAAATTATGCAAATTGCAACTTTTAAAGAATGGACATTAACCAAACTTGATAACGCATTTGGAATTAGACAAGTTTTAGATATGAATTACCCTTTATTAAAAAAATGGCAAGAATTATCTAAAACAATAGAAATTACAGCTTACGAACAGCAACAATTATTGGATTTGCAGCAACCTTTACAATGGGGAGGCAAAGGCTGGAATGAATATGAATTAGAAAACAAATTTATCAGCCCTGTTTTTATGGCTGCTAAATTTGACGACCAGATTATTGGTTATTTTTTAGAACGAAGTTTAAAAGGTATTGTAGGAGATTATGAACTTTCGGGAATTGTTGATGGTATGATAGCAAAAGGTTTTCGTGACCCTGATAAACCATTTTTTTGCATGCACGAATATAAACGCAGTGTAGATAATGACGGGCAACCTGATGCCCAAGCCCTTGCTGCCATGTTGGTAGTGCAAGCAGAGGAAAATGGTAGAAAACCTATTTATGGTTTGTATATTGTGGGTTTGATTTGGAATTTTATGGTCTTAAACGGAAAAGAATATTGTATTAGCCAAAATTATGATGCTTCTAATCCCGAAATTTTTGAGATTTTCAGAATGTTAAAGGCATTGAAACATATTATTAAAACGGAATTGATGTAGTAAAATGGCGTTTAGAGGAATAGAGGTTTATCATTTGTTTGAGAGTTTTATTGAGGTTGCTTGACCAATCTAAGTTGCGTTTGCGAAGTAGCCATTATGCTAATAACTATTTCGCAAATGCAACAAGTTTTACTTTATTCTTCGGTAGATTCTTCTTCTGTCTGTGTATCTTTATATACCAAACTTGTAGCAATAGCTTCAGTAGCTTCGGTTACAGTAGGCAAAATATTAAAAACTACATCAAGTTTAGAAATAGTAAGTAATTTCATAATATGGTCATTGATGCCAACCAATACAAAAAAACCTTCTGCCTCGCCACACAAACGGTTTGCGACCAGTAAAGCACTTAAGCCCGAAGAATCTACGTAACGTACTTTTTCTAAATTTAAAATAAGGTTTTGTGTCCCAGATTGAAAAAGTGTAACAAATTCTGATTTTAGTTTTGGGGCAACAACAGAGTCTATTCTGTCGTCTTCAAAAGAAAACAAACTATATTTTTCGTTTTTATCAATAGAATATTTCATAAGTAGTTAGTAATTTTAGGTTAGTCTTATTTGTGTAGTGGATTCTTGCAAAAATACTTCTTATTTATTAACAAATAGAAAAATATGATACGTATTATTAAATTTTTTTGCACAAAGTTTACTATACCAATAACAGAATGTAAAGTTATACATATTTTTTTATATTCCTATTTGCCTAAAAAATTTCTTATTGCATAGAAAGTATAGGAGTAAATTTTTATGACTGATTCAGCCGTTTATTTTCAAGTAATGCAATGCCATATAGAAATCTATAGCACAAAATTCTCTTTAGCAAGAATAATTCTTCGAAAATCAAAACTATTTTATTGCATAAATTGTATTACCTACAACGAAGTTTTATGATAATAGATGCACTGATATTTGGCTGTTTTATGCTATTGTCCCTGCCTTTGGTTGGTGGACATTTTGCCTCTTCGCGTGGTAGGTCTTTTGTGTTGTGGTTTTTTATTTGTGCATTTTTGCCAATTATAGGTTATGTAATTCTTATTTTATTACCAAATTTGGCAAATCCTTTAGAAGACGAATTGCAAGATATTCGTATCAAAAATAATTTGTTGGGTATCAATCCCGATATAGACGAAAAAAATAGCAAAGAGGTAGAAACTATTGTTCGAAAAAAATAGCAACTTAGCTCAAAAGATTCATATTTTGTACTACGTAGCTGGTGCTACGTAGTGCTACACAATTTAGTTTACTTAATTTAATTAGTTTAATGCTTTCCAAATCATATCTTTTAGGGCAAGTAGTCCTTTTTGTTGTACTGAAGAAATAAAAATATAAGGAATATCTTTACTAATTTCTTTAGCCATTTCTGTTTCCAATTCTTCGTCCAACATATCCGATTTTGTGATAGCCAAAAGTCGTTTTTTGTCCAAAAGTTCTGGATTATACTTGGTTAGTTCATTCAACAAAATATTATATTCTTTCATTATATCTTTTGCATCGGCAGGCACCATAAATAGTAGCAAAGAATTTCGTTCTATGTGTCGCAAAAACCGTATTCCCAAGCCTTTTCCTTCTGCTGCTCCCTCTATAATCCCTGGAATATCTGCAATTACAAAAGATTTATCGGCTCTATAGGCAACTACCCCCAAATTAGGTACAAGTGTCGTAAAAGGATAATCTGCTATTTCGGGTTTTGCAGCCGAAAGTACAGATAGTAAGGTAGATTTTCCTGCATTTGGAAAACCAACCAAGCCTACATCTGCCAAAACTTTTAGTTCTAATATTACCCAAGATTCTATGGCTGGCTCCCCAGGTTGTGAGGTGCGTGGCGTTTGATGGGTTGGCGTTGCAAAATTGGCATTCCCAAGTCCGCCTCGTCCACCAGATAACAAGATATATTCTTGCTTATCGTCCATTATTTCGCATATTTTTTCGCCTGTTTCGGCATTTCTTGCTACAGTACCTAATGGAACTTCGATATACATATCTTTCCCTTGTTTGCCTGAGCAGTTCATCGAACCGCCTTTTTCACCACCTTCTGCAAAAATATGTTTGGTATATTTTAGGTGCAACATTGTCCAAAGTTGTGCATTACCTCGTAAGATAATGTGTCCTCCTCGTCCACCATCACCACCATCTGGACCACCTTTGTCGGTGTTTTTGTCCCGTAAAAAGTGCATTAAACCTGCACCACCTGCCCCTGAACGACACATTATTTTTACGTAATCTATAAAATTGGAAGTCATAAAACTTTACTTGCTTATATTTGTAGGTTGCAAAGGTAGGAAAAAACATAGTGTTAGCAAAAAAATATTTACTTTTAGCCCCAAATTCAAAATATAAGTAATAGCACAGAGTAAATGTATATTTTGTCGCACTACTTAATAGCTATTTTTTATTTATTCTCTCAGATTTTAATTAACTTGCAAAACCAATAAGAATCAAAAGCTCAACAGTGCTTATGGTATCTTTTAGATAATTTACATGATTTATTAACACTAATTACTTATTTTGTCATTTTTTAAAACTATATTTTCTTCTAAATCCAAAACTTATACAGATGCCGAACTCTTGCAAAAATATCGACAAGACGGCAATCTTTTATACTTAGGTGAGGTATATGACCGTTATATAGCGTTGGTGTATGGTACAAGCCTAAAATATTTGCAAGACGAAGATGCAAGTAAGGATATGGTAATGACAGTATTTGAGAAATTAACGGAAAAATTGAAAACTTATGAAGTACAACATTTTGAAAGTTGGTTATATATTGTAACAAAAAATGCGTGTTTGATGTATCTACGCAAACAAAAAAGCACGAAGGAAGTTAGTTTTGAAAATTTTGGAACAAATTATTCTCTTTATGAGGAGGGAAATATGGAATCTGATAGTTTTTTGCATCAAATAGCAGAGGACTTTGAACAACAAAATTTTCAAACACAAATAGAAAATGATTTGCAAGCTATGGAAAAAGCTATTTTATTGTTGCCAATAGAACAAAAACAGTGTATCGAATTGTTTTATTTACAAAACAAATGTTACAAAGAAATAGTAGAAATTACAAATTATGATATAAACAAAGTAAAAAGTTATATTCAAAATGGTAAACGAAATCTGAAAAATTTGATGACACTTAGCAAATAAAAGAATGAAAAATGAACCTACTATTTTATCGGCAGAATTGTTGGAAAAATATGCACTTGGGCAACTCCAACCAGCAGAAATGCAACGCATAGAAAATCTGATGCTCGAAAATCCATTTCTTGCCGAAACGGTAGAAGGTATTGTTTTTGCCAAAAATTCGTTTGCAAAAGATGTTAGCACCTTAAAAGAACAGATGCCTTATCGCCAACAGAAAGAAAATGCGAAGTTATTTGTTACAAAAAACAATACAAAGAAAGTAGATAAAAATAAGTTAGCTTTGGCTGCGGTAATTTTATTGTTAGTAAGTAGCACTGCTGCTTTGTGGTTTTTGTTCCAAAATAGCAAGCACACTACCGAAAATACTGCATACACAGTGGAAACTACCCAAAATACAAACACAGAGGCAAAAGTAATTACGCCAGAAAAACAAGCGGAGAAAATTACACAAAAACCCAATGCAGAAACCAAAATAAAACAAGCAACAGAAAGTCCAATACAAGATATGCAAAAAGACATGGTATTGCCTATAACACATGCTGCGGAAGTTACTACAGCAGATAGGGGGGAATTGCCAAAAACCGACAAAAATATTGCCGATACGGAAACGATAAACTCAAGTGAAAGCAAAAAAGAAATGCCAAGTGCTACAATCATAAGCAAAACCGCAGGAAAAACTGCAAACAAAGACCAACAAGAGAGTAAAGAAGAAGGTAAAAAAGAAGAAGTTTTGTTAGCTGATGATTTAGATGCTACTAAGACAACTGTAGCCGAAAGTTCAAAAAACAGTAGAGTACAAATAGCAGAGAAAGAAAAAGCAAAAAAAGAAAATAGTAGAAACAAAGTAATTTCTGATTCTGCAATAAGTTTTGAAAATTACAAAGAATATGTAGAAAAAAATCTTAATAAAAGTGTTGCAAAGGGCAAAAGTGGCGAAGTAATAGCCCAAGTTAGTATCAATAAAAATGGCAAAATGATAGCAATAGAAATTCTTAAGCCTTTGTGTGAGGCTTGTGATAAGGAAGTAACACGAATTTTGGCAGAAATTGCTAAACAGACAGAAAATAAAACAAATAAAAGGACTGAAAAGGTTAAAAAAGCTAAAAAAATAAAAATTAGTATTAATTTTTAGTAAACTTTTATAACTTTTCTAATATATATTCGTAACTTTGTTTATGATATATTTTCATATCAATATAGGGTTAAGTTGTAAGTGAAAAAAGCCTGCGGAAATTCTGTGGGTTTTTTTGTGCCTACAAAAAAAACCGCAAAATATTTATGAATATTTTGCGGTGGAATAAAATGCTTATGGTAAGTTTTTTATACTAAAAATTAATTGGTTTTATCCAAAGATGTCATCTTTTTTTCAAAGATGACATCTTTATGTTCTGTTTTTTTATAAAATTATTTTAGTTTTTAGTATATTTGGACTATTTCTAAAATAAAATTCCTCTGAAGGTAAATAACAAAAATGCAATCATACCAATTACCATCATGGTAATATAGTGTGGTACTAATCCACTTTGTAATTTGCGAATAATCTCACTACTTCCCAAAACTAATTTTCCAACTCCATCTACCAACATATCTAAAGCTGTTTCGGCTACACTATGTAAAAATTCAGAAAATGCGTAGAGTGGTTTTACAATCGTAGTGTCGTATAATTCATCTATGTAATACTTGTTATAGACTAATTTCTGTATGCCTTCTATTTGTTCATCTTTTGCAGGAATGTTAGATTCTTTAGAATAGATAAACCACGCTGCACCCATAGAAATCAAGGCTGCTGCTACCGAAACTCCCATTAACATATATTCTGTGCTATGTGAAAGGGTAGATGCCGAAGCTACCGCAGGATTGATAGATTTGGATAAGGTAAATAAAGGAAGCATAAACTCTGCTAACCAGCTTTTTGCAAATACTTCGGGCAGACCTATGAATCCACCAAAGACCGACAAAACCGACAAAATCATCAATGGTAAAGTCATAGAAATTGGAGATTCGTGCAAATGTTCTTCTTGGTGTTTTGTTCCTCTAAATTTGCCAAAAAAAGTAAGAAATAATAGGCGAAACATATAAAAGGAAGTCATCATAGAACCTACAACGCCTAATGCCCACATAATTTTGTTATGTTCAAAAACGTGCATTAATATTTCGTCTTTCGAGAAAAAACCTGCAAATGGTGGAATACCAGAAATAGCAATGGTAGCAATCAAAAAAGTATAAAAAGTTATTTTCAATTTGCCTTGTAAGCCTCCCATTTTGCGAATATCTTGCTCATCACCCATTGCATGAATTACAGAACCTGCACCCAAAAATAACAATGCTTTGAAAAATGCGTGTGTCATTACGTGAAATAATGCGGAACTATATGCCATTACTCCTAATGCTAAAAACATATATCCTAACTGACTTACTGTAGAATATGCCAATACTTTTTTAATATCGTTTTGGAACAGACCAATAGAAGCTGCAAATAAGGCAGTTGTTAGACCTATAATTCCTACAATTTGTAAAGTTTCGGGTGCTAAAGTATAAAGTGCATTAGAACGTATAATCATATAAATACCCGCAGTAACCATCGTAGCGGCGTGAATAAGTGCCGAAACAGGCGTAGGACCTGCCATTGCATCGGGCAACCACGTATATAAAGGTATTTGTGCTGATTTTCCCATTGCACCAATAAAAAGACAAAAGGTTATCCAAAACATGGTGCTATCTCCTATTTTGAACATTTCGATGGCTTTTGGAAATACTTCGCTATATTCTATAGTGCCAAAATTGGAAATAAGTAAAAATATTCCCACCAAAAATCCTAAATCTCCAATACGATTCATTACAAATGCTTTACGAGCTGCATCTGCATATTTCACGTTTTTGTTCCAAAAACCTATCAACAAATAAGAGCATAAACCAACCCCTTCCCAACCAAAAAACATAATCACATAGTTAGAACCCATTACCAGCAATAACATCGAGAACATAAATAAATTCAGAAAAGCCATAAATTTACCAAAACCTTCGTCATGGTACATATATCCAACCGAATAAATATGTATCAATGTTCCTACACCTGTTACGACCATTAGCATGAGTAGAGAAAGTTGGTCAATAAGGTAAGAAAATTGAATTTTTAGGCTACCAACCGTTGCCCATTCAAACAAAACGGCGGTAAATGGCTGACTATTTCCACTCGAAAAAGCCGAAAATAATAAAAGAGAAACGACAAAGGAAGCTGCTGCAGAAGCTACACTGATAACACCTGCTGCACTATTTGGAATTTTGCGAAAACCCAAGCCATTAACCAAAAAACCAATTAATGGGAATAAAGGCACTAAAGCACAAAGTAAGGTAAGTTGCATATTGTTGAAATTATAAAGTATAAAAACCACATAAAAAGTTATTTATGTAGATAATTGAGCTAATATTTGTATCTTATTTTAAATTTAGGTCGCAAAATAAACAAAGAAAGAGGTTTTACAAAGAAATGTAGGTATTTTTTTTGCCTATAATTTTTTGGGGGAATAAAAGATGGATTTGTAATCTATGTTTTCTGCAATATTTTACTATAATTTATTATACAAAACGTATTGCCAGATATATTTGTATCATGCAAGTTGCCACGTAGCACTGTGTAGCAACTTGCATGTACTGCTTTTTATACCAACAATAGCATACGAGTAGGGTCTTCTAATAATTGTTTTACTCTTACCAAAAATCCAACCGACTCACGTCCATCAATAATTCGGTGGTCATAAGACAAAGCCAAATACATCATAGGACGAACTACAATTTCGCCACCTACTACTACAGCTCTTTCTACAATATTGTGCATACCTAAAATAGCAGATTGTGGTGCATTGATAATTGGAGTCGACATCATAGAGCCAAAAATACCGCCATTGGTAATGGTAAATGTGCCTCCTGTCATTTCAGGAATACTCAATTTATTTTCTTTAGCTTTGCCTGCCAAACGGATAATTTCTTTTTCTATTTGCGAAAAATTGAGTTGTTCGGCATTGCGAATTACAGGTACTACAAGCCCTTTTGGTGCAGAAACCGCAATCGACATATCTACAAAATCATTAAATAGTATTTCTTCGCCTTCTATTTGTGCATTTACTGCGGGAAATTCTTTGAGTGCAATACAACAAGCCTTTACAAAAAACGACATAAATCCTAAATTTACTTCGTGTTTTTTGCTAAAATTTTCTTTATATTTTGCTCGCAAATCCATAATTGGTTTCATATCTACCTCGTTAAAAGTAGTAAGCATAGCAGTTTCATTTTTTACTGCTACTAATCTGCGTGCTACAGTTTTGCGTAAGGAAGTCATTTTTTCTCGTCTAACTCCACGCATCTCCGTACTTGCAACTGTTTCAACTTTTGTTTCAGTTTTTGCTACGCTTACTGTTGGGGTAGATTTTTGGGCATTTTGGGCATCTTCTTTGGTTATTCTGCCATCTTTGCCTGTGCCTTCTACGGTTTCTGGGCTAATTCCTTTTTCGGATAAAATTTTTCCTGCTGCTGGTGAACTATGCCCTTTGGCATAGGTGTCGTTAGTAGCAGTTGTTTTTTCTACTGCTGGTGTTGTGCTAACGGTAGTTGTTACAGGAGTTTGCGTATTGGCTGCTGCTGCTTGTAACGTAATTTCGCACATTTCCTGTCCAATAGCCAAGACAGTGCCTGTAGCCGAAATAATGCGAAGAATACCTGCTGCTTTTGCTGTTATTTCAAAAGTGGCTTTATCGGATTCTATTTCGCCAATAGTTTCGTCTATTTTGACAAAATCGCCATCTTTTTTAGACCAAGTGCCAATGGTAACTTCCGAAATAGATTCGCCAACGGCTGGTACTGTCATAATAATTTTTTCTGAACTCATTGTATAGCTATATTAAATGTTTGTGATAACTTTTTACGGAATCTATCTTAGCACAGACGAAAGTCTATGCTACAGACTTTTCTAATGTATTGGGCAATAAAAATCAATAACTAATACTCTAATGAATACACAAAAATACAACTTTGTTACAAAAAACCTAATCATATAAACGGTTATGCAAATATATTTGATTATCAAATAGTTACAAATAAAAATATAGGTTTTTTATTATTAATCTAAAACTACTTCGGGACGTTTTCGCAATACAAAACGGTAATACGCATAAAAACTAAATCCTAATTTTACGGTTTCTTCTGTATTTCCATAGCCTGGGATTTCGTTTGCGTTGATAGTTGCCGTACCTTGATATTTTTTTATAATATCACTATCAAAACTTCGTGTAATGGTTTTGTCGCCACCCGAAATATTCCCCAAAAATAATAATCTGATGGTATAACCTGTAAAAAAGTTTTTCCAAATATTTACTTTCAATCCGCCTGCCAACTCAAACCAATTTGCTGTTAAATTTGTTTGTTGCATTGTTCCCAAAATGCCAAGTACATTGTTTGGAATGGCAATATTCCAAATATCATTAGGTAATAAATTATATTGCAAGGTATGGCTAAAAATACTTTGCCCATATCGCAGACCAATGAACAAAATTTCGTTATTAAAAAAACGCCGCATCACATTATAATCTATGCCGACTCTAAAATATGCCCCTTGCACGTCATATTGAAAACCGTTTTGTCGTTCTCCAAACTCACTACGCGAAGATTTTAACAGTCTTACATTGCTATAGCCAATATCTGCCAACAAAAAATACCGATTATCTCTAAAACTTAAGTCTGTAGTGATTTCGTAGGCTTGTCTATTGCCCAAATAAGAGCCTATACTTTTGCTAAAAATTGCCTTCATAAAATGAGAACCATCTACCCCAACTCGAATGGCATCAGGTTTATACCAACTATATTTGATAGTATCTCTAATTACTAATTTTTTTAGCGAATCTTGCACTAATTCTTCTTGTAGTTTTAGAATGACTTTATTTTGTGCTATTTTTATGCTATCTATTCGCCTTAAAATACTATCTTTTGGCGAAATTGCTGCAATTATTTCCTTTTTATAAGGAATCCACAAAAAATGTTTGCGAATATACCGTTTTGTAGAATCTATTTCTTTGCTATTTTTTTGATAGGCAATAAATAATATTTTTTTGCTAATTTTTTTATACGCATATATCGTATCGTATGCTTGTATTTTTGTAACTTTTTGGCTACTATCTACAGCAATATTTTTTGTTTTTTGCCCCAAAACATTCCCATACAAACCCAAAAACAAGCAGACTAAGCATAATTTATAATACATAATTTCTATTTTTGCACAAAAGTAAGACTTTTTTAAAATTACTATGCTTAAAAATCGTTAAAAGTAAGGAAAAGCAACAAAAACTAATTTTTTCCCTCCTTATTCTCTATCAAAATTTGTCAAAACTTCTTATACAAAAAAAATTATAGATTAAAATATTGCTTTTTTTTACAAAAATCTTAAATGTTGTATATTTACAAATTATTTAAACTTATCTATATGAAGAATTTTTTGCGTTTTGGAATTTTATCTTTGTTCTTGTTGCTTCATTTTCAAAAAACCTATGCTACACATATTGTTGGTGGCGAGTTAGAAATGCGTTATGTAATAGGCAATACTTATATTTTCAATATGGTTATGTATTTTGATGCTGCAAATGGGAATGTGCAAGCCATTGACCCTACAGCAACTATATATATATTTGAAAAGTCTAATAACCGTTTTATTCAAGCCTTGACTTTGCCACGTACTACAGATGTTTTTGTACCTTATACGAATCCTGCTTGTGCTATTGGCAATTTGAGTACCCGAAAAATAGGCTACACTTTACAAACGGCTTTAGACCCCAATACCTATACTTCGCCACAAGGCTATTATGTGGTTTGGCAACGCTGTTGTAGAAATGGAGTTATCAACAATTTGATAAACCCTGGTGGTGCAGGGCAGACTTTCTATACCGAATTTCCGCCTTTAATTCGCAATGGTGCAAGATTTATCAATTCTACGCCACAACTTTTTCCGCCTTTGAGTGACTATGCTTGCGTAAATCAACCTTTTTTCTTTGATTTTAGTGGTACAGATGCTGATGGTGATAGACTTGTTTATTCTATGTCGCACCCTTTGAATGGTAGTAGCTCGGCAATGGATCCTTTGCCTTCTTCGGCAGTTCCTGCACCGTATGCGTTGGTAAATTTTGTTGCAGGTATCAATGTCAATAATATGGTTCCTGGTAATCCTGCCTTGAATATTTCTTCTTCAGGCTTAGTAACTTTGAAAGCAAGTAGGGCAGGTTTGCACGTATTTGCAGTAAAATGTGAGGAATTTCGTAACAATGTAAAAATAGGAGAAGTAAGACGAGATTTTCAATTATTGGTTTTAGATTGTCGGGCTGCCAATCCGCCAAAAATTCAGACACTCAACCCTACAGGAGGTCTTATTACCTCCAGAGATACCATTGTTATCAATGCTTCGGAGACCAATCCTTGTACTACTTTAGAAATTAGAGATACAGACCTTAATACACGAATCCGTGTGCGTATCAATCCAATCAATTTTACCAATACTACAGGTATTCTTGGTACAGTAACTACAGGTACTCTCAATGGGTCAAATGATGTGCTAAAAATTCCATTGTGTTTTCCTATGTGTCCTACAGTTAGCCCAACTACTTATACCATGGACGTAATAGCCGAAGATAATAGCTGTGCAGTGCCTTTATTGGATACTGCAAGGGTAAATGTACGGGTAATTAATTCACCAAACCAAAAACCAAAAGTTACAACTTCACTCACAACTTTTGCAGGAGGCGAATACAAAGCACAAGTTATTGCAGGACAACCCTTAAGTTTTACCATTTTTGGAGATGATGCAGATAGAGATTTTATTACCTTAAGTGCTACGGGGCAAGGCTTTAATTTATCATCTGTGGGAATTAATTTTGCAACCGTTTCGGGAAATCCACCACTAAGACAGACTTTGTTATGGACACCCAAATGTGATCTATTGACTGCTACAGAAGTGCAAAAAGATTACCTTATCAAATTTCAAGTCATAGACCGCAGGCGTTGTGGGCTACCTTTGTTGGATACCATTACGGCAAGAGTAACCGTAAAAAATCCAAAATTTACCAATCGAAAACCAACTATCAATACTTCGGTTTTGCGATACGATTCTATCCGCAAAATGTATATAGATACGGTTTTTATTCAGCGAAATATTAGTTTTGATGTCGTGGGAGATGATATAGATAGAGATTCTATTCGTTTGAGTTTTGTCGGACTTACTGCCAATGCTACTACTTTAGGGGCAAGATTCACCTCTGGCATAGGTTTACCAAAACAAACAGGCAAATTTTCGTGGACTCCAACCTGCGATGCAGTCGATACAAAAACCAATCCTACAGGCAAAGCCTACGATTTTCTATTT
>JBIKRY010000232.1:0-7838 GCA_044348925.1 Bernardetiaceae bacterium | reverse complement strand
AACTAAAAACACAAGCCATTGACGGTGCAAATGACGGAGGTAGTGGCGTAGGTATTCTGCTCGAAATAGCACGGACTATTGCAAATACGCCAAACATTAGTAGCAAAGTAGGCATAGATATTATTTTATTTGATAGCGAAGATTATGGGCAACCCGATGGCACGAATGCCGAAAATTATAAGCAAGATACATGGTGTTTGGGTTCACAATATTGGGCAAAAAACAAACATATTAAAAATTATAGTGCCTATTATGGAATATTGTTAGATATGGTGGGGGCAAAAGGAGCAAAATTTTATCAAGAAGGACAATCTATGCAATATGCCCCTACTATTACCAATAAGGTTTGGGAAACTGCCAAAGCATTGGGCTATCAAGAAACTTTTGTTGCCAAACAAGTAGAATCTATTATTGATGACCACGTTTATGTGAATCAACTTGCTGCAATTCCTATGCTGGATATTATAGAATATGAACCATCAGACAAAAGTTATTTCAACAAAAATTGGCATACACTACAAGATAATATGCAAATAATAGACAAGGAAACTTTAAAAAAAGTAGGGCAAACCGTATTGCAAACCATTTATAACGAAACAGAATAACAAAATAGGCTGCCCAAAAAGGACAGCCTATTTTGTTAGCTTTGCATTTTCTATAAAAACCTAATAAAAGTAACATTAGGGTTTTGACACAAATAGGAATAAAAAGATAGTTTTCTACTAATCTTCTTTTAGCACATAACCCATTCCAACAACCGTATGCAATAATTTGGGACTAAAATCTTTGTCTATTTTTTTTCGCAAATAATTTACATAGACTTCTATTACATTCGTGCCTGTATCAAAATTAATGTCCCAAACTTTTTCGGAAATATCCATTTTAGACAATACTTTGCCTTTGTTCAATAGCAAATATTCCAATAAGGTATATTCTCGGTGTGTCAAATCTATTTTTTTGTCTGACCTTGTTACAATTTTTGCATCTCTATCCATCACCAAATCAGCTATTTTTAGCACGTCTATTTTGGCTTCGTGTTGAAAATGTTGAATCCGTTTGGTCAAAGATTTTACACGCAATAATAATTCCTTAAACTCAAAAGGTTTTACCAAATAATCATCTGCACCACTATCAAAACCTGTAGTTTTGTCCTCAATACTATCGAGGGCAGTAAGCATCAAAATAGGTACATCTGGTTGCTTTTTGCGAATCAAGGTGCAAAGTTCAAAACCGTTGATATGTGGCAAGTTTACGTCCAAAATTATCACTTCGTACTTGTGCATATAAGCAAGACGTTTGCCATCCAAACCATCTACAGCTATTTCTACGTCCAAACCCTCTTGCTGAAATCCTTTTTTGATAAACTGCGATAGTTTTGCCTCATCTTCTACTAATAGCACTTTCATAATATATCGTGTTTTATGGTAAGAAATTTTATTAAGTAATGTAAGTTCCGTACTACTCTATTACGCAGTTTACATTAAGTAGCTTTTTTATCTTCTAATTCGTGCCAAACTAAAGCACTTGCCCCCAAAACTGCCGAGTTTTTTCCTTCCAAGCCCGATGTCAATAGTTTAACTTTGTTTTTGAAAATAGGAAACAGATTGTCTTCCATGTGTTTTTGAATTGGGTCAAAAAGCCAAGCCCCTGCTTTGGTCAATCCACCAAATAGAATAATAGCTTCGGGACTCAAATGTGCAACAGTGTCTGCAAGTTTTAGTCCCAAAATTCTGCCTGTGTATTCAAAAGCTGCTAAAGCTATTTTGTCGCCTTGCAAAGCTGCTTGAGTTATCATATTACCTGTGAGTTGGTTGTAGGAAATATCTCGCAACTCTGAGCTTACGTTCATATCTGCCATTAATTTGGATACAGTTCGTTTAATTCCTGTAGCAGAGGCGTATGTTTCGAGGCAACCTTTTTTGCCACAACCACAAAGTCTGCCATTTGGATTGACGTTGGTATGTCCCAATTCCCCTGCAAAACCGTCTGCACCATAGACCAACTGCCCATTCACTACAATACCACTTCCCAAACCTGTGCCTAATGTAATAAGTACAAAGTTTTTCATATTTTTGGCAATTCCAAATTTCATCTCTCCTAATGCTGCTGCATTGGCATCATTGGTTAGGAAAGTAGGCAAATTATATTGCTTACCTATTAGTTCTGCTAAAGGAGTAATTTTTCCCCAAGCCAAGTTTGGGGGATTTTCTACAGTTCCCTTATAATAATTGCCATTTGGCACACCAATTCCTACGCCTTTCAATTCTGCATTATCTTTCAAACCTGCAAAGGCTTTTTCGACAGTGTCATACAGGCGTACCAAAAACGACTCTACGCCTTCGTTTGCGTTGGTTGGCAGGGAGGCTTCTTCAAAAATATTGCCTTCTCTATCCACAAAACCAAATTTTGTAAATGTTCCACCAATATCAATTCCTAAGGTTAAAGCAATTTTCATTGTATCGTTTAAGGTTTATAGCTGTTTTATTTTATCAAATGGTGTGCTTGTATATTTTGTGCAGGCATTCCAAAAACGGTATCTCCATCTCGTACAGGTTTGATTACTACCGAGCCTGCCCCTATTTTTGCATTTTTACCAATTTTTAGTCCTGCAATAATGATTGCCCCAGCACCAATAAAAGCACCTTCGCCAATTTCGACATCTGCTGCAATCAAGCAACCTGTTCCTATTTCCACAAAATCTCCTACTTTTGCTCCGCAGTCTATAATAGTGCCTGCTTGAATGATGCAATGATTGCCTATTTGTGCATCTGTAAGTATTTTTGCAAATGCACCTATCATATTGCCATGCCCTAAAATAGCAGAAGATTCGATAAATGCTTGCTTATGAATGGCATTGACAGGCATCGTTTTATAGCTTTCTATCAGCATTTTGACCGTAAATTTTCGTTCTTTGCTGTCTTCTATTGCCACAAATGCCTCGCATTGTTTGCCTATTAATTTTAAGTAATTTTCGTCTTCTGTATTGCCAAAAATACTCAATTCTTTTATTTCTGTTTTGTGTAATTTTTCGTCATCTTCCAAAAAGCCATATACTACTACTTCATTGCTTTTGAAAATATCTAAGGCTATTTTGCCAAGATTTTTTGCACCAAAAATTAATACGGGGTTTTCCATCGAAGTTTTTTTGCAAAGTTAAATGATATGCGTAAATAAAAAAATTACAATTTCCAAAATATAATTTACTAAGTAAATTTTAATTTTTCAAAATTGCAACAATAGCACATTTTTTTTCTTAAAATGCCAAACTTAAGCCAAAAGTTATGGTTTTGGCTTGTGGTGTTGCAAGAAAAGGCGTATTATATGCCAAATTATTTTCCAAATTTGTATTTCCATATCGCAAAACTTCTGGGTCCCAACCTGCATATTTGGTCATTGTCCACAAATTTTGCCCACTTAGATAGATTCTTGCATTGCTTAATTTTGCTTTGCTGCTTATTTTTTTAGGTAATGTGTAACCTATTTGCAAAGCCCGCAAACGTATGTAAGACGCATCATACAAAAAACGGTCTGTGTTATAACCCGATACATTGCCAATTTCTGTCGAAAGTCGAGGAACATTTGTAACATCACCAGGTTTCTGCCAACGGTTTAAAACTTCTGTCCGTTGATTCCAAAGATTTTGCCCAATTCCTCCAATTTGGTATTTTGCAGCTTCGTCATAAATCGTATTGCCGTAGGAAAAAGAAAATAAAATGGAAAAATCAAAGTTTTTGTATTTTATGGTATTGCTAATGCCTCCAAAAAAATCAGGATTTGGTTTGCCTACTGCTTGGCGATTAGCAAACTGCGATTTTTGTGTTAATGGTGTTTTCTGTCCTTGCAAATCGTAAATCATTTCTACGCCTGTGAGGGTATCTACGCCTGCGGTTTTTGCCAAATAAGAAATTCCTAAAGGTTGCCCTTCTATAATTCTACTATAACTCAAAGAATCTCCTGCTATATTTTGCGAAATTCCATCAGCATTGGTTACGATATTTTGGTTGTGGGCAATGGTAAGTGTAGTTGTCCATTCCAAATCTCCTTCTGTTTTTGCGGTAATATTTTTGGTGCTTATGCTTAATTCTATGCCACGATTTCTAAATTTTATATTCGCATCATTCAAAGTTACATTAGTAAAACCCGATGAACTTTGCACAGGACGTTGTGTAAAAACGGCACTCGAATTTGCGTTATAAAAACTAATTGTTCCATAGACTTTATTTTTAAATAATTGGTAATCTAAGGAAATATCCAAAATAGTTTTTAATTCTGCACTTAAATCAGGGTTTGGCAACCGTGCATAATTTAAACCTGCTTGTCCTGCATACGAACCTGACGAGGCGTAAGCACCCAACCACGAAAAATTACCAATAGCCGAAGAACCTGTTTGCCCAAAACTTGTGCGTAATTTTAAGTAATTGATAAAACTAAATTTTTGCAAAAACTTTTCTTCCGACACATACCAAGCTGCCGAAATAACAGGAAAAGCACCATACAAATTATTTTTTCCAAAACGCGAAGCACCATCTATTCGAGTTCCTAATCCGATTACATATTTTTGTTTGAAGGTGTAATTGGCTCGTAAAAAAGTAGAGGCAAAACGATAAAAATCACGTCCATTAAACCCTTTTACCAAATTGTCATTATTCAAACTGCTGGTTACAGTGGTAAAATAGGTATCCGTAAAACCAACACTGTTATTTAATGGTGTAAAACCTAAATATCTTGTGGTATTGTCTTGTAATTCGAAACCACCAAGGATATATAAGTGGTGATTGTCTGCAATTTTTTTGTCAAAAGTGGCTGTGTGTGTCGTAACCCAATTAAAATTATTGATTTCTCTTTCTTCTACCACGCCTAAGCCTTGCCCGTTGTAATATCTATTAATTGGTGAAGTATAATAATTTTCTAATTGGTTGTAAAAATTAATGCCAATTTGAGAACGCAAACTAATAGCATTAGATAATTTATAGGTTGCATATAGACTTCCTATAGTCGAAATGCCTGTAGTGGTATAGGTATTGTTGTTTATTACTGCCAAAGGATTTCGTTGTGTATTAAAAAATTGCGTACCAAAATACGAATTATCTGTATTATAAATAGGCAATACGGGTGCTGCAATAGATTGTGCAACGCCAATACCTCCCAAATAAGACGTTGGCGGCGTGTTATTTTTGGTAGCACTTAGGTTAAATTGTATGCCAAAACTTAGTTTTTCGGTGGCTTGGTTAGTAATATTTACTCTTGTAGAAATTCTTTCAAAATTCCCTGTTTTCAAAATACTGCCTTGATTAAAATAATTTCCTGCAATAAAAAAACGAGTTTTGTCATTGCCACCTTGCAAAGACAAATCTAAATTTTGTGTAACTGCGGTTTGCAAAGTTTCATTTATCCAATTTGTATTTGCAATTTCGCCTGCTTTGATGCCAAGATTTGGTATTATTTCGTTAGCTGTCAATGCCTTTAATGGCAATCCATCTGTACCTTTCAACTTTGTGCCATCAGAAATTCTGCCATATTTTCCATCATTGCTACGTGCTTCGTTATATAAGTCTAACCATTGTTGCCCATTGAGCATCGATAATTGGTTGGTAACTTGCGAAATTCCTGTATAATAATTGAGATTAAAAGATGTTTTGGCAATTTTTCCTTGTTTGCTTGTTAGCAAAATTACGCCATTTGCAGCCCTTGCCCCATACATTGCCCCTGCGGAAGCATCTTTGATAACTTCTATAGTTTCTATGTCATTAAGGTTTATGTTAGACAAAAAATTTGTATTTTGGGAAGAAAAATTATTTATATCTTCAGTCGAAATTGGTATGCCGTCTAAGACATACAAAGGATTTGTGCCTCCCGAAATACCGCCACCACCACGCAAAATTACCCGATTTGTAGCACTTGGCACGCCACTCGACTGTATGATTTGCAAACCTGCCACACGACCTTGCAAAGCCATTTCGAAACTCGAAACAGGCGTATTTTCTATATAATTTTGTCGTTCTTGTTTGATTAAAATTCCCTTGATTCGATTTCCTAAAAGCGTATCTTGTGTTGCAAGAGGTATTTTTTTGATAACTACATTAATTACGGTCTGCTTGCCCACCAAAATTTCTTGTGTTTCATAGCCTTCCAAACTAATTACTAAAACTGCTTTTTTGCTGGTGCTGCTATTGCCCACCGCAATTTTAAAAGCCCCTTTTGCATCAGTAAGCGTAGTTTTTTTTGTGCCTTTTACGTCTATTCGCACATTGGCAGCTGCTGTGGAGTCTTCTTGTTTGGTTATTTTACCTTTTACTGTTTTTTGTGCATATAAAAGATTGCCAAAACATAGGAAAATGATAAAGAATAAAAATATTTTTAGCTTTGCAAATGCTTTATTCATAACAATATAAATTTTAGTTTTTTTATTATTAAATTACCAACAGTTACCTAAAAAATGGTAGTAAATTCGATAATTTTAGCTTATGAAACACTTGTAGCAAAGCTAATTAATTAGCTACAATAATTTTTATTTTTCTTTGTGAATTGCATCAATTATACCCTATTAAAAGGCTAAGAAATAGATTTCAAGAACATAAATTTTGTGAAATAGATTGCCAAGTATAGCTACAGCATGTACCTTATCGTGCTTTGGGTGTTAAAATAGCATATATATTACCTAACTTGGTTTCAGTAAAGGATATAAACGTCTTATGGCATTGAGCAAATATAGTTTTTGTGTTGTAAAACTATCTTCGTGCATTTGCTCAAAAATAGTAGCAAAACGCCAATACCTTTCGGGATTTGCTTCTCGAAAGGTATTGGCATTAATTTTCTTTTTGCTTAAATACTCGTCAAAAATAATAGACATTAGTAATTTATTTAGAAATTTGATACGTAATTTAATTTTTTTAGTACAGAAGAGGCTTGACGAAGGCGGGAAATTTCCAGCACAAAACTTCACACAAGCACAAAACGGTTCGCCATTGCGATTTATTTTTTATTCAAAAGTTCAACAAAGCACTTCTTGCCAACTTTTCGCCAATATAAGCCTTAGGTTTGCCTTTATCACCACTTACAATCCTCTTTTCAACAAATTACGAAACTATTTTTCAAAAACTGCTACTTTTTTGTTAATATATTTGTCCTTATTTTCTTTCAAATCTAACAGCCAATTTACATACATTTCTTTGGGCATTTGTCGGTAGCCTGACTGTTGAATTTGCTCATAAATTTTGTTCATTTCAGCAAATTTTGCTTTGGTTTCGGTGGCATCTTTGCTTTTTGCTTTTACAAGGTTTTTGTATTGTGCAAACAATGTTTCGGCTTTTAAAAGCAAAGCAGTTATACAATTTGGAAAATGTTTTAAGGCAAGTTCGCAACATTGTAAAATAACGTGAACTATGGATTAATTTTAATAATTTGTATAACAGACTTTAGTCTGTTATTAAGTAGTTGAAAATCAATAACTTGCACAGACTAAAGTCTATGCTACAACAATTATTCATAAACTCTATAATAGACTTCTTGATTATCAATATTTTAATCCGTACTTCACGTTAAGTACCCATATGCAAATAAAACCATGCATTATTTTCAATTTTGAAAGTGTCAATAGAAACACATGGTAAGTTAAAATCTGAAAAGGTTATACTATCTATAAAAGTATTTTTAGTAATATAGGTACATATTTTATCTTTATTTTTGAATTACAAAATATATCCTATAATTTTGGTAAGTAACGTGAACTACGGATTAGCTTATTGATAATCAAGAAGTTATGCTGTTTTTAAGCTACCAACAATAGGTTTTCATTTTTGTTTACATAAACACTGGGTTTTGTTGGATAAAAACAATAA
>JBIKRY010000231.1:0-7854 GCA_044348925.1 Bernardetiaceae bacterium | reverse complement strand
ACAAACCATTGATTATCGTCATTCCCTATTTGTGCAATAATTACAGAGCTATTCAATTTTGGCAGAATAACTATTCCCTTGTCATTTGTATCTATCGGATATTTTGCAGATTTAAAAATATTTATCAAAAAATAAATATTTTTGAAACCGTTATTTATTTTTTTACGTATAAATAAAAAAATATGTAAATTTATTTTTGGTACGTAAATAGGTTACGGAGTGGCGAAATAAATTTGCAAAACTTACAATACTTTAATAAAAATTATAACATAATAATTAAAAAACTATGGGCTACTCAACTGGTGTTAAAATAAAATCCTTTTTTGAAATTACTGGCTTTGATTTTATTGACCAACTTAAAAATAAAATAAAGAAAGAAATAGAAGACAAGAGCAAGGACTATATTCTTAGTGTAGATGAAGACGAATTTAAACAATATCTTATTGATAAATATAATCTTGAACCTTTAACAGTTTATTATGATACTGAAAAGTTAGAAGAACCAAGAATAACCAAAGAGTGGAGAGAAGATGGACATTATCGTGATAAATATGAATGTGAAGTTTATAACTTTACAATAACATACAACTTTACTGGTTCTGCTGTTTTATTTAAGGTTCAACCCAGTAGCTCTTATACAATGACTTCATCTGAAATTTTTGTAGATGAGTATAAACATACAGTTTCTTTTAATTTTAAGTTATACGAAAAAAATCCTGAGAAATTCCAAGCTACAAAAAATACACTTAAACAAAGAGCATTTACTAATTTAGATAATACAAACTTAATATCAAAACAGTGGTTGGAGATGCTACCTTCTACAATAGCCCTTTTTTTTCAACAACGTAAGAATAAATATTTACAAGAGAATGATTTTTTTGCTGCAATAAATGTTCAGGTAAACAAAGATACTGTTTCTGTCTTTACAGCACCAACCATTAAGAAAAAAGTTATTCCACAACCAAGTATTTCTAAAAATAAAGAATTTTCTTCTGAGCCAATTATGGCAAAGGAAATGTATGATGATATTCTTAAAGTTATCTATGATTTTGGAAAAAGTATGGAAATGAAACCATCAACGTATAAAAATAAAGATGAAGAAGGAATTAGAGATTTACTTTTATTAATTTTAGAAACACGATATAATGGTGTAACTGCAACAGGTGAAACATTTAATAAGGGAGGAAAAACTGATATTATTTTAAAATATGCAAATGATGGTAGTAATTTATTCGTAGCAGAATGTAAATTTTGGCACGGGGCTTCGGAATTTCAAAAAGCTATATCTCAATTATTTGATAGATATTTGACTTGGAGGGATTCGAAAGTTGCACTTATATTATTTGTTACTAATAAAGATTTTACCAATGTTATAACAACAATTAAAACCGAAGCTAAACAACATCCTTATTTTATAAAAGAAACAGGCAAACGTGGTGATACTTCATTTAGTTATAATTTTTGCTTACCACAAGACAAAAATAAACTTGTATTTTTTGAAATTATTATATTCCCAAAAATGTAATCTTTTCATTTTTCCTTACTATCTTTACGCCATAAAACCAAAACCCTAAAAACTTTCTAAGTTTTAGCTAAAAAAATTATGAATAAACTCATTCTCGGCGACTGCCTCGAAGTCCTCAAAAAATTAGATACTGAAACCATAGATTTAATTTATATAGACCCTCCGTTTTTCTCCAACCGTACTTACGAAGTAATTTGGGGAGATAAAGGCGAAGTACGCAGCTTTGAAGATAGATTTTCGGGTGGTATAGAACATTATATTGGCTGGCTCAAAGAAAGAGTACAAGAACTGCATAGAATTTTGAAACCAACAGGAAGTATTTTTGTGCATTGCGATTGGCACGCAAACGCATACATAAGAGTTTCTATTTTAGATAAAATTTTTGGTTACGAAAATCTTAGAGGAGAAATTACGTGGGTACGTGCTAATGCACATAATGATGCTAAGAAAAAATTAGCTGTTTTAACAGACACAATTTTTTACTTTGGTAAGTCTAAAAACTTTACTTATAATCCAATTTATATAGAACTTTCAGAAGAATATAAAAATAACTCTTATAGACACGAAGACGAAAAAGGAGTTTATCGGTTAGATAATTTGACAGGAGCAAGAATAAACCCAAATGATAATGAATGGCGAGGATACCACCCCAAAAATGCGGGAAGAAGTTGGTCTGTGCCAAAAGAAACAGTATTTCAATTAATTGGTATAGAAGAAGCAAAGAAATTAAGTACAAATGAAAAATTAGATTTATTGTATGAAAATGGTTTTATAGAAATTAGTAAAAATAATGTCCCAAGTTTTAAAAGATATTTGCACACCTCAAAAGGTAGTTTATTAGGGGATTTTTGGAATGATATAAATAATATTCAGTCAAAATCCAAAGAAAGAATAGGTTATCCAACCCAAAAACCCGAAGCCTTGCTCGAAAGAATTATCAAAATGGCAAGCAATGAAAATGATGTAATTTTAGACTGTTTTATGGGTGGCGGAACTACTGTTGCAGTTGCCGACAAATTAAATAGAAATTGGATAGGTAT
Organism: Bernardetiaceae bacterium; assembly: GCA_044348925.1. GTDB lineage: Bacteria > Bacteroidota > Bacteroidia > Cytophagales > Thermoflexibacteraceae > JAAFKA01. Next base: position 5,289 of record JBIKRY010000231.1, on the reverse strand, counting down.
AGACCAAAGTGTAAATGCGGTAAAAGTTACAGAATTTAGGCTCAATAAGCAACAAAACTTATTTTCAAAACCCTTTTCGGTGCAGTTGCACAAATACGATTACGATACACTGCGTTATAAAGATGCCTTTGAGTTTGAAACTTGGATAGTTGGGCAATTTGGCGGTATTCCAAACTCCAAACAACGAGGAGATTTAGGACTTGATGGCAAAACACGAGAAAATCAAGCCATACAAGTAAAACGAAGTGACGGAGTTGGTCGCAATGTGATAGACAATTTTAAGTCGGCTTGCGAAAGATTTGATAAGGCAAATTTTGAAAAAAACAAGGCAGCCAACACGCCAATAGGTTTTATTATTGCTTTTTCGTTTGGAAAAGGTGCTATTGAGGAAATTGCAAGGTTGCGAAATGAAGAAAATTGTATCATAAAATTAGTAACCGTTGAGGAAATTGTGCCTATTGCCAAAAAACCAAGTTTAAAAGTAGAAATGCAAGATTTGGGGAAAGTTAAGGAATTACGACAAATTTCGTTTGTTGCGACAGGACAAAGTGAAGCAGGAATAGAATTTTATGCTTGGGATTTTGCTTATAATGAAACTAATTTTAATCCCGAAATTTTATTAGATAAAACAGGCAAACAAACGTATTTATTTAAAGCAGGAGAACACAAAATTGCGGTGAAAGTAGTTGATAATGAGGGACTTGAAAATATAGAAGTTATGAAATTGAAAGTAAACGGAAAGGTAGAAAGGAAGTAAAATAAGAACCTATCCAATGAATTAGTAGTTGGAGCTGTGAACAAAGCTTGGTAGCTGGTACTTTTCGCAAAAGCCAATACGTGCAAAGCTGTACCTTCAGGAGCATTGGTATAAAAATCTTTGATATGTTCCCACAACAAAATTTCATTGCTAATGTCTAATGCCTGTGTAATTCCTGCATCTTCTGCATTGCGAAGGCTATAAAAAACCATTCCCAAAGCCAAAGCACTATATAAAGGATAAGTATTTGGCAAGCCAACATACAATAAACTTGTACCATCTTGGGCAGCCGTTTGCCGTCCCAGCCTGTCTTTTACAATTTCTATACTTACATTCGGTCTGCCCATGTTAGTTTTTAGTTCTTAATTTTTAGTTTTTTTCGTGTAACTCTGTGTCCTCTGTGTGTTCAGTGTTCAGATAAAACCTAACCCACAATAATATTCGGACTATTTTTTACTTCCACTTCCACTTCCCAACCTTCCAAAAGATAATTCGCAATGACTGGGTAAACTTCCTCGTAGGTTTTTGTAGAATTTAGAATTTTAAATTCACCACCTTCAAGAATGTAGTCATTACCTACTAAAGGACAGCCTTCTGTATCTTTGATAAAATTGCCAATGTGAAACATCACATATTTAAAATTCACTAAGTTGCAGATTTCCAACATTCCCTTGTGAAAAGGAAATTTAGCTTTATACGCCGCATGAATTCTACCTTCTGTACGAAATCTAATTGGGAAAATACCTGTAAAAATTGCCGTTTCCTTAGCTATTTTCACAGCTCTTACCTTGTCTTCCAAGCACCAGCATAAAAACTCCACTTTTGGTGGTTGAGGAAATACATGAACTAAGTATAAACCTGAAATCGTACTATTTTTGCCTTGCTTTTCACGTACCAAAAGAAGTCTTACTTTTTTTGGAGTTGGTTTAACAACTTCCAAAGGAATATCTAATTCTTTTGGAAGTTCTTCTTTTGATACGTTTACGACTTTGGGAGATTTTCCAAAATGGCAGCATTTGAGAAAGTCCCAGTTTCAAGGGCTTTGCGAACTTCTTGCAAAGATGACAATACTAACATTTTGGTTAGTTCGTCTTTAATGTTCTCTACCGCATATTGCTCTGCTACTTCCAAACCAACAATAGCAGTTTCTTTTTGCTGCTCTTGCAACAAAGCATTGAACTCAGCTTTGTCGTCAGGGTTGTCGTTGGTTAAAATCTTGACTGACTTTTCGCCAACTTTCACCAGTTGATTGGCTACTTTTTTGGTTGTATCTGACAAGCCTACTAAGAATTTAGCCTCTAAGGCTTTCATAATAATGCTCCAACCTAAATTTACTCCGAATTTTGCAGGTCTTGATAACATGGTTTTTTAAATTAAAATTTTGATAAATGTGATTTACTATACTATTTTTTATTATCTGATAGACTATTGCGAACTACAATGGCGTTTATAACTTATCTCGTGGCTGATTCATATTTGCCATAAATTGAGAAATTAGCGTTGTGAATAGATTGGTAGTCATTGTTTGCATTTCCTGTCGATGTCCTTCCAATAGTTTTTGCAAACTATTCAATACCTTTTCATCATTGGAATCTATTTTTGCTAACAAACCCTGCATCACAGAAGTATTTGACCTGACTACTTCAATAAATTTGGCATTTGTTCTATAATTGGTAATTCCCATAGAAATAATACCAACCACTAACAAGCCTACTAAAACACCATACACATTATCTGCACTGGTTTCAAAACTTCTTTTGACTGCATAATCATAGTCAATAGGCATTATGTTGCTGCCACCATTTGGTTTGTGTGGATAAAAAGGTGGTGGAGAATTTATTTGTTCACTTGTATCTCGTGTTTGTGCATAAGCAATACGAACAATACAAATCAAAGCTATGCTTAATGCAATGCCGATAAACCAATATAAAACTCTTTCAAATTTTAGGTTTCCCATGTTTTTGAGGATAAATTTTTAACTAATGAAATATGAATTTTATGTGTAAGTAGGCATAATAAAATCTCTAATACGCTACATACGTAGTTGGTGGTGTCCAATTTGTGTAAAGCACAGTTTGTTCACCAAAAGCATAGTTTGCATCAATTTTAACCAAACCTTTAATAAAGAATTCTTCTGACTCTGGTCTGTATTTTTTGAGTTCCAAAATCTGCTCTTCATTCATTTCATTTACGCCCAGCCATAAGTTGCCTCCTAAATCCTTTCTATAAATAGAAACTGCAATCGTATTGTCAGGTATTCCTGTAACAACAACAATTTCTTTTCCTGCATAACTACGTTTACCTGCATCTGTTACCACAGCACCTTTAAAGTTTTGTCCTTGTTGTGCCATTTCATAAATCTCGAAGGTATTCGGATTCATGACATATTTTAAATCAGGGTTTTCTTTAATGGCTACAGGAATTGCCATTTTGATTTTTTCCAATTCAGCAAAAATATTAGCTTTGGTAAGTATTGTAGCAATAACTTTAATAACAGCAGCGTCATTGAGCATACGTACCAAATAGCCATTGAAAAAAATATTTCGGTTATCACCGTCAGCAAAACCATTTGCTACAGCATTATCAATAGCATCTTGGTCTTTTACAGACTGCCAAACAGCAGTTTCTAAATAATTAGCACCCAATTCCATGATACGGCTTACTACTGCATTTTCTACATTGACAGGTAACTCAGCGTCTAATAATTTGGGGTTCATTTGCACCGCAAACCAATGAGTTTCAAAATTACGAGGATTGAAAAGCATAAAAATCATGATGTCTTGTGGTATCAACATTCTTTTATCTACTTTCATTTTCCCACTGTGTTTAGCAGTAATCTCACCTTCAATGCGAGGTTGAATGATATTGCTAACATCTAAGGTAGGCACTGTCATGCTTTTTTTAATACCGGGCTGCACTGCAATCAAACCCTTGTTTATGCTATCAAAACCAGTGATAAATTTGACAAGCATAATGTTTTTTACTTCTCCAGCATAGCTGATATCTAATATTTCTATTGGCATTTTGTTTTAAAATTATAGTTTGAAAAATACTTATGATTTCCTTTATGACTTATGAAAGGAATCTCATAAATCAATTATCATAATTTTTACTGCTTGTTTACTGCTTTGTGAACACGTGCATCAAAGCCTATTTCTTTTGGTTTTCTCTCTACTACCTTTTCAGTGGTGCTGGTTTGTGTCTGTTTTAACAATTCAGTGGCTAAGTCAGATAATTTGGTAGTCGTAACAGGTGGCACAGTTGCATTTTTCTCTATGTTTTTTTGTGCTGCTAATCTTTCTTTTGCCAAATTTTCTATTAACTGAATGGTAGCATCTGAATCAGCCAAAGCCAATTTTTTAAAATATGTTTCGTTTTGCTCCGTAACAATACCTGTAAGTTTTCCATACTTCAAAACAGAATCAACCAATTTTTCGGCTACTGTTAAAACTCCACCTTCGGGGGTTTGGGGGGCTGCAAGTTTTTGAATGGCTGCAATGATTTGTTCATCAGTAGCATCGTCTGCCAAATTCAAATCTTTTAAACTCAAACCTTTTTGGTTGAGTAACTCTCTTAAATTTTGCATATTGTTTTCCTCTTTAAGTTCTATGATAGGAAGCATGACATCTTCCGTTTGTTCTGCACTCAGTTTTACTGCATTTTCATTGGAAGCAATAGGGCATACACTAATTTCCACCAAACGACTTTTTGTAACAGTTGGTCTTGCCTGCCCTGGTTTTAGCAAACTTTTTTCTTTGCTTGATTCTACTACCAAAAATCCCATGCTGCACATAGTAATAAATCCTGCATCTACTTTGCGTTGTAATTCAACAGCAAAACTATCTTGCTCATCAAATTCCACTTCTGCGGTTAAACTACCATCACTCTCTACTTTAAAATTTTTCCATTTGCCTAATGCCAATTTACCTTCAACTTCATGATTGTAAAATAATGGAACAGTACCGCTGGCAGGTATTGCAATACCTTTGGTTACTACCCAGTAGCCTTTACTATTAATACTTTCGTCTGAAACTTTAAATCTCCTTGGTGGCATATTGGTTGCTAAGTAAATTTTTGTGCGTTTTTAAATTTGATACAAAAAAGCAAGGTTTATTAGCACTTGTCAAACGGTACTTGCACAACGTGCCAATAAAACGACCTATTGTGCAGGGTTTTGGGCATAATCTGCAAAGGCGTGTTTTTTTAATAGTCTTTTTTGTAGAATTTTGAAATATCAATTAAAAAATAAGAATGTATTGTAGAATTTTAGGATTGAAACAATAGATTAAAATCTATCCAATAGTATCAAAGCTATTCAGGTATTAAAATACATTTTAAGGCATTAATAATTGATGATAATTCAATATAAATTATTCAATAGATAAGCGAAATTAAACACTATTAAACGGTAATTAAACGGTTAGAATATGCACGAAGAGGAAACAGCACGACAGCTATACATATTTATCAACCATTCTTATAAAGAAATTGGAAGGTTATTAAATAAAGATGAGGAAACAATTTCAAGGTGG
>JBIKRY010000230.1:0-7871 GCA_044348925.1 Bernardetiaceae bacterium | reverse complement strand
AAAAAGAGGAAATGGGACGAGGACGTTTAAATATCCAACGTGCCTTAACTGAAAAACCTTTTGCGGTTAAATTGCTAAAATATGAAATTCTAAATACTTTTGGAAATACGGCAGTAGCAGGCGACACCGCAACTTTGACAGGAAATTTTATCAATTATCTTTTCCCAACGTCCCCTAACTTAAGAGTTACCTTGAGTTCTGATAATCCAGCTATTCAAATTTTAAAGGGAGATGCAAATTTGGGCAGTATTGCAAGTATGCAAACGATAAATTCCAAAAATACACCATTTAGAATTGCAATTCAACGCAACATAGCAAAAGATACTGAAGTGATTTTGCGTCTTGATTATGAAGATAATGGCAAAATAGATAGGCAATTTTTTGCGGTAGTTCTCAATCCAACGTATTTTATTATCAACAAAAATAGTATGACTACTTCCATTGGTAGTATTGGACGTATTGGTTATGAAGATACACAAAACCAAAAAGGTGGCGTAGGTTTTGTGTATAATGGCAATCCTATTTTGTATGAATTGGGCTTGATGATGGGAACTTCAACGAGCAAAATACCTAATACAGTACGTGGTGTAGGGTCAGCGTATGGAAATGATTTTCAGGCACTTAGCTTTGTAAACGAAGTAAGTCCTTCTACTATTTCGGAATATGATTTGCAGGGTAGTTTTACAGATGCCAGTGCAGGCACACGAAAAATAGGAGTTACCGTAGCTTATAAATCGTATGTGTGGGCAGGCAAGCCGAATGACAAGTTTTTTATTGTAGAATATACCGTAAAAAATACCACCGCACAAGCCATTAACAATTTTAATATTGGTTTGTTTGCAGATTGGGATATTAGCGACAGTGGTGCAGAAAACAAAGCAAATTGGGACAAAGAAAATAATTTGGGTTATATTTATCATACAGCTTCTACGGGTTTGTATGGTGGTATTCAATTACTTAGCAAAAATTACACACCAAATTATTATGCCATTGACAATGATGATGATACCAATGTTGGCGTTTATACTTCTAATACCGACAAAGGTTTTACTGATGCCGAAAAATATACAACTTTGTCTAATGGTTTGAAAAAAATTACCGCAGGAGATAAAAATCCAAAAGGACAAGATGTGAGTCATGTTGTAGCAGCAGGTGGCATCAATATAGCAGCCAATGATTCTGTGAAAGTAGCCTTTGCATTTTTGGCTGGAGATAATTTCAAAGATTTGCAAGCCTCTGCTATGGCTGCCAACAGTATGTATAACAATACCTTACAAGCCAAAAGACCAACAGTAATAGACCAAAATATTTGTTACAACACTTCGACAATACTAACTGCAAGTGGTGCAACAAAATTTAATTGGTATAACAGTATTTCGGGGGGCAAATTGATAGGAACAGGTAGCACCTACACAACTTCGGCACTTTTGGCAGATACCGTAGTTTTTGTAGCCAATGCCGAACAGGCATTTGAAAGTGTACGCACAAGGGCAACGGTACGTATTGCAGCCAATCCACAAATACGTCTTAATAATGCAACCAAAATTTGTCAAGGCGAAAAAGTTACTTTGACCGCAGGACGTGGAACTTCTTATTTGTGGAGTACAGGTGCTACTTCGCAAAGCATTACAGTAAGTACAGCAGGCAGCTATTCGGTAAATGTAAAAAGCACTAATCCAGCTTGTGAGGCTACCTCCGAAACCATTAACATCAGTATTCTCCCTTTAGAAGCAAAATTTAGTGCTAATTTTACTACTTTTGAGTTTAAAGACAATACAGAAATTACATTTACAGACCAAAGTACAAATGCTATTAGTTGGTTTTGGGAATTTGGCAATGGCTTGACAAGCAGAGAACAAAATCCAAAATTTATGTTTAGTAGATTTGGCGATTATACAGTAAAACTTACTGTAACATCTTTAGCAGGTTGTTCGGCAACGGCTACCAAAACTATTAGCATTACAGGAATTGCCGATGAAATATTTGCTTCACAAATTCAACTATATCCAAATCCAGCCGAAAATCAAGTAAACTTGGCTATTGAAAACGAAATAATGGGCAAAATTTCTGTCAAAATTTTGAATATGCTCGGCACTGTGCTTGCAGAAGAAACTTTTGATAAAACCGAAAATAAAATACATAAAAGTATTACAAGCAATTATTTGCCTGCGGGTGTGTATCTATTGTATGTGCAAAATGGTAAAACAACTGCTATAAAAAAATTGGTGATTGCAAGATAAATTGTAGTCCAAAAAATGAATCATAATTGAATTTATACCAAAAATTAATAGGGTTTACAAAAAGGTCTTATCTTAAAAAAAGATAAGACCTTTTTTTGGTTTAATTTGTAGTTCACGTGGAGAAATTTAAGAATTACTTACAACTACTTGCTTCATACGCTACATTCCAAAGTGTAGCTTGAGTTTCTAATTGCAAAACAAACAAATCTATATCTAAAATACGTACATCAAGATTATATTTAAACTTGATAAACGCCGAATGTTCACAAGTATCTGTAAAAACTTTTGGCGAAATAAATAAAGTTGAGGCTTTTGTACCTTTCGAAACATATTCGTTTAAGTGTCTTTGTATCGAATAACTTTCTCTTATGTGTTGTTGCGTGCCTGTAAGTAGTGTAACTTCAATTAAAAAAGTTTCTTGATTTTCCAAACATTCAATATCTGGATTTCCGCCTTGTGCAAAACTTGTAGGTAAACCTTCGTCATCTGAAATGAAATTTGGTTTTACATTTACATTTGGCAACTTTTTGAGAATGGCTAAACTTGTCAAAAACTCTAAACGCAAAGGTTGTTCTATCACTTTCAGGATTTCATCTTTTGACGACTTTTTAGTTGCCAAATTCAATAATTCGGCTTTGATGATTTCCCATTCATAATGATTTACCCATTTTTCGAGTTCTTTTTTTGTAGTGCGAATAGGAGATTTATAAATTGTTAATTTGCTAATCAGTTGATTATCAATAGTTCCAATGTAATTATAAAACTCTTTTTCTGTTATATGTGTTGCGTGAGTTTTATAATTTTCTATAATATAATTAACTGTTGCAAGTTCTTTGCTATTAATATCGATAAAACGACCTCCGCCACGCAAAGAAATTAAACCTGTCAAACGCATTTTGCGAATAAAATCATCTGGATAATCACTCAATAACGAACTATCATCTCTTTTGGTGTCATCTAATAAATCATAGCAAATTTCTAAAATTACCTCATCACTTGGTTTGTAAGCATATTTTTTGCGTAATTCTTTGATTTTTAAATACAAATCATTTGCATTGTTATTTTGCCAGCACAACAACAAAGGAATTTCACGTTTAGAAATTCCTACATTATTAAAATCTGTATCTTTATTTAGTAATTGTATGGTTTCTAACAATAAAATTAAGGGAACATTTGTATTAGCAACTCTTTTGAAAGGATTATGCCGATAAAATTTTGCAAAAGCATTTGCAAAAATCATAGTTTCATTTTCGGGCTTTTCTCTATCCAATAGCATTTTTCCACTTTCAGAAAATTCTATTTTTTCGCCTACCCAGTAATACACAAAACCTAATTCTTTGCCCAATTTATACCAAGTATCAAATCTCGAAGCCCAACCTCGTTCAAAACCTGCTTCTTTATGACTTTGTGGATTATCAACAAAAACAGTTTCCGTTTCAATGTCTGTTAATTCAATTTCATTTTTCCACTTATTTTTTATAGTTTGTGATATTTTTGTAGGTTTATATAAACCTTTCATTATCAGAGTTTTAACAACTTTTTCTATAATTAAGTTTGTCAAAATTTCGCCTTCATAATCACTAAACACAGTTAAAAAATCCTTTAATCTTTCAGGATTTCGCATAGTAGTTGTAAAAAGTAAAGGTTTATAATTAGCTGTTCTTTTTTTCATAATTGGTAACTAAAACTTCTTGAAATTTTTTAACAGAATTGTCGTGATAACTAATGTAATTGCTTTTTATTGGAAAGATATTGTATTTTTTTGCCCACTCAATAAAAATTACATTTTCTTTATCTTTATAATGTGTAACATTTGAAATAGCAAAACGTATATTTTTGGCGTGTAAATTATCCAAAACTTGCAATAATTCTATTTCTCTTGTTTCATTCCACAATTTATTATATTCACTAAACGTAATCAAATAAGGAGGGTCTAAATAGACAAAATCATTATATTTTAAATTTATTTCGGGTAAAAAATCTACATAATCAAGATTTTTAAATGTAATTTTCTTTTGTGGCACAACTTCAAAATATGATTTTAAAGCCTCGACAACATTTTTATTAAAATCAACATTGCCAACAGGAATATTATAATCTCCTTTCGAATTAAAACGTATCATTCTATTAAAACCATAAATTAACAACAAATAAAACTTAATTATTTCAGATTTATTTGCATTAAAATCTTGTTTTAGACGTATAAAAGCATCTTGATTAAACTTTGCAAAGTATGTTTTTTTATGTTTGTCTTTTAATTCTTGGGGAATTATATCTGTTTTGTAAGAGTAAGAAAGTTGATAATTTGCTATTTCCATTTCTATTTTCTCAAAAAATAGTGTGGGTTTTTTTGCTTCTTTTTGCAAAAAACTATGCAATTCAAAAACCCATTTATCAATATCATTCAAATAATATTTTTTTGCCTCAACATTTAAAAATACAGAACCACCACCAACAAAAGGTTCGACAAACTTGTCTATATTCTCTGGAAAATAGTTTTTGATTTGTGAAACTAACTTAAATTTATCACCAACATAAAATAAAGGTGAACGTAAAATTTTATTCATTTTAGTTATTTTTTTCTACTTTTGTTACAAATAACATTTCTTTATGATTATTAAAATCTGTTTTTCCTGCATTAAAAAACTTGTGTGAACTTTCAAAAACCTTCGTTTCACCTTTTTGATTTAAAATATATTCAATTTCTGCTAATTTGATTTTATTTTCAGAAGAATTGCTTTTTGACTGATAGGTATTGTTATAAGAAACTATCAAATATTTTGCATCAATATTTTGTACCAAATCCGCAAAAGCATTTTTGGCTTGCACCGTACAATAGGCACTCATATTTTCTGTGGCTGGTTTCAATGCCACACCAAAAAGTTCAGGTTTTTCCCACTTGACCAAATTTTCGTAAATGTGATAAAACCGACTGTATTGTCGAGAATTATATGGCGGGTCAATGTAAGCAATATCTGTTTTGATAGTCCTCACTAATTGATTTGCATTTTCTCTAAAAATCTTAACTCCTTGAAAATCAATAGTTTCTATTAATCTTAAATGTAATTTTTGGCTGCGAATTGGCTTTTTAATATAGGCATCAAAATGTCCTACTGTATTTGCAATTTTATCTATGTTATAAATCAAAATTGCTAATAAAATACAATATTCCTTTTCTGTTAAATTGCTTTTTTGGGCTTCAATATCTTCACGTATAAATCCAATAATTTTAGCATTTTCGTTATCAAAAAATTTATTTCCAAAATTTATTGAAAAATAATTTTCTTCTAATTCATTGCTATTCAATAAGTTATAAGAATTTATTAAGTTTTCTATTTTAGTTTTATTCCATTCTGATTTTTCAAAAAATGCTTTATAAATTACTTCATTTGAAAATAAAATATCATTGATTACCACATTTTCATAATATTGAAATGCTTGTTTTGCTATTGTTCCTGTTCCTGCAAAAACGTCAAAAAAAGTCTTACAATTTTCTGTTTCTTTCAAAATAATATCAAAAATCCAACTGCTTAATTTATTTTTGTTGCCAATATAACGCCGACTTTCTAAATTCAATTTTTGGTAATTTTGCGTGTTTTTTTGAGGCAAGTTAATTACTTGTAATTCATTCTTAATAGCCAAAGTTTCACCTTGCCACAAAGCTAATTGTGGTTCTGCAACGGTTTCAATAGTTTCTATTTCTGTATTTTCTGTATAATTTTCCATAGTTACAAAATTACATAAAAATTGCACAAATTTTTAGAATAGCTAATAAAAATCGTAAAAAACAGCACTATTTCCATACACAAAACTCTTAAAATACACCACAAGACAACAAAGTAATATCATCTGCATAATAATTTTCGCCTTTAAAATTATTTAGTTGTTCTATCAATAGTTTGTGTAGTAAAATTTGGTCTGTATTTTTGTGTACTGTCAAAAAACTTTCTAATTGAGCAGTTCCAAATTCTTCGTTATTTTCGTTGGTGGTTTCTGTAAGTCCGTCTGTGAAGGCAAATAGCAGAAAGTTATCCATAAGATTCAGTTCGGTGAGTTGCAAAAACGGCAATTCTTTAAAACTCCCTAAAATAGTTGTGCCATCTTTCAACAAAGACATTGTATATTGGCTACCCGAAAACAAAATTGGTGGATTATGCCCCGCATTGACAAACAAAAGTTGCTTATTTTTTGCATCATATTCCATAAAAAATGCAGTAACAAAACTTTCGCCTTGTGTGTTTTCAAAAACTAAATGGTTGAGTTCGTGAACTATTTTTTTGAGAGAAAGATGTTGCCTAACCAAAATACGCAAAGCAGCTTGAAAATTAGACATCAGCAAAGCCGCAGGCACCCCTTTGCCCGAAACATCGGCAATACACAGAAGAAATTTGTCGGCAGACATTGGAATATAATCGTAGTAATCTCCACCTACGCTTTGGTGTGGCAAATAATTAGCTACAATTTTTAGCTTGGCAGTATAGGGCAATTTTTTGGGAAACAACAAAGTCTGTACGTTTCTTGCAAGTTCTAATTGTGCCTTGAAAAACTCTTGTTGTTGTTGTTTGCGAGCTAATTTTTTATTTTCAATAGCTACAATAATAATATTGGTCAAAGCCTCAATAAAGTCGGTATCTAAAATAGCATCTGTATTGGCAGGACTCAAAAGCACATACGCCAACAAATTAGACTTGTGTTTTACAGGCAGTAGTTGTTGAAATTCGTCAAAAGGTGGCAAAATAGCCCCTATATTTTCGGTTTCGCAAGGCTCGTCTTGTGCCAAAATACTTTCGGGCAGTGCCTCGTGTGTGTAGTTATGTTCTGTGCCAAAATATGCTTTACAGTGCCAAATATCATCTAATACATACAAAGCAAGTTTGCCAATATGTTTATTAGACCGCAAAGTAAACTTAAACATCTTATAAAGATGGTTTTCTTCTACATTTTCGTTAATTGCTGAAGTTATTTCCAACAAAGATTGTAGTTCTAATTCTTTTAATTGTAATTTTACCTCGATACTTGTAGTTTGCATAGCAAAATGGCATAATAAATCAAAAACAAAGATAGTAAAATTTATTAATTAGGAATAATTTTATAACTTAGTAAAAAAAATTTTGGATAATAGATAAAAAGTCCTTAAAATTCCAAAATAATTCGAAGACCACCTATAAGTTTATAAAAAATAGAAGTATGATGTTTAGAAATTTACTACTTGCTACGTTTATTTTGCTGCTTAGCACGCATAAACATTTTGCACAAACCTATCAGGGAGATTCGTGGCAGAGTGTGCAAGAAAAAAAGACAGGAAAAATCTATATTTTGCACTATGACCGCAAACCATTTGTTTATATCAATGAAAAAGGCAAAGTTACGGGTATCGAATACGATATTATACTTGAATTTTTGTCCTATCTACAAAAAGAAAAAGGCATAAAATTGAAAGTAGAATGGGTAAAATTTGACGACTTCAAAAAACTCTATACTGAACTTACCAAATCAGAGCATGGCGTTTGGGGATTGCCTTCTGTGCCTTTAAACGAAATTAATATCAAAGAGGTGCAAGCATCGCCTGTGTTTATGCCCGATATCGAGGTCTTGGTAAGTAGCAAAAATATGCCAACTGTAGATGATAAA
>JBIKRY010000022.1:0-25194 GCA_044348925.1 Bernardetiaceae bacterium | reverse complement strand
TCAAAAGTCAGGGACTTTCGCAAAAATGAAAAACTTTTTGGCATAAAAGTAGGGAATTACTTGAAATCACAAAAATAGCAAAAATTAACATTTTTATTGCAAAGTGGGAATTGCTGATTTTAAATGATAGTATTTCTAAATTATTGATAATCAAATAGTTATACAATTTAAAATTTATAATTAAAAATTTAGCACTACTTGTAATACGAGTGTTTTATAGAAATATACATTTTACCAAAAGCATATTTCTATAAAACATTTTGTAAAATATTACCAAAATTTCATTCTTTTCCTATCTTTGCAACACTACTAAAATTTATAATATGAAATTATTTTTACTCTTTTTACTTGTTATTTTATCAGCAAGTTGCAAAAATTATGATAAAATAACACAAGAAAATCGGATATTATTAGACAAAGGACAAAACAAAGACGTTATCGAGAATCTTAGCCCTATTTTAGAAGAAAATAAAGATTTTGCCGATGGATTTAATTTGCGAGGAATTGCTTTTTTGAACACAGATAATGCCGAAAAAGCATTAGCAGACTTTAACCAAGCTATTAAAATAGATAACCAAAACTATAAATTTTATTATAATCGTGGCAATGTTTATCGCAGAATATTAAAAATAGAAGATGCCTTAAAAGATTATGAAAAAGGAATAGAACTTAATCCCAATATTGCCGATTTATACATCAACAAAGGGGCTGTTTTGTTCGAAATGCAACGATATAAAGAGGCATTAGCAAGTCTAAATAAAGCAATTTCTATTAATCCATCAGACAAAAATGCACTGTTTAATCGTGGAGAAGTGTATTTTAAAGAAGGTAATTTTGAAAAAGCTATTGCAGATTTACACCATTGTGTAGAATTAGCACCTGATTTTTCAAAAGCACATTATGTATTGGCAATGTCAGAAATTATGCAAAATAATGACAAAAATACCCCAGAAAGTTGCCAACATTTACAAAAATCGGCAGAATTGGGCTATGAAGTAGCAAGCAAGATGTTACAAAAATATTGTCAATAAATTATTACAGTTGCCAACTAATTTTGAGTTTTATGAAAATAGCTATTATCAATGGAGCTAATCTAAATTTATTAGGTAAAAGAGAACCACACATTTATGGCTCGCAAACTTTTGTAGAATATTTTGGGATTTTGCAAAAAAATTATCCAACTATAGAACTTAGTTATTACCAATCTAATATCGAAGGCGAAATTATTAACAAATTACACGAAATTGGATTTAGTTATGATGGCATCATTCTCAATGCTGGTGCTTTTACGCATACTTCGATTGCTATAGCAGATGCAATTTCGGCAATTCAAACTCCTGTAGTCGAGGTACATATTTCTAATGTGTATGCAAGAGAATCTTTTAGACATAAAAGTTATTTAAGTGCCTATTGCAAAGGTGTAATTTGTGGCTTTGGCTTGGAAAGTTATCGTTTGGCACTATCCTATTTTTCTGTTCTTTAGTAATTTTACTACCTTACTATTTAGCAAATCTGTCAATTACCCACAAGTTTTGTAAATTTATAAGTAGTTGGTAATCAATAACTTACTTTTTTTAAATTAGTTACATAACTTCATTTCATAAACATAACTATTTGATTTTCAATTACTTATAAAAAATAACACTCGTATTGAAAAATACTCTTATTAGAAATTTACTTAACAAAAAACTACAACACACAACGCCTTATGCAATTTTTAAAATACGAAACGCAGGGAAATCTTGCATACATTACCCTCAATAGACCAGAAAAACGAAATGCCTTTAGTTTTGCGTTGGTCAAAGAATTAAAAGAGGCATTTAGCCAAGCCGAAACAGACACGCAAGTAAAAGTAGTGATTTTACAAGCCGAAGGTGCTGTTTTTTGTGCTGGAGCAGATTTGGAATATTTGCAAAAATTACAAACCTTATCTTATGAAGAAAATTTAGAAGATTCTATGTTTTTGAAGGAATTGTATGCACAAATGTATCATTTTCCTAAAATAATTATTGCGTCTGTGCAAGGTCATGCTTTGGCTGGAGGTTGTGGTTTGATTACTGTTTGTGATTTTGTATTTGCAGTACCAGAAGCAAAATTTGGCTATACCGAAGTCAAAATAGGCTTTGTGCCTGCCATTGTAATGGGTTTTTTGCTTAGAAAAGTAGGAGAAACCAAAGCAAAAAGTTTATTAATTTCGGGCAATTTAATAGCTGCTAAAGAGGCATTGGAAATTGGATTGATTAATGAAGTGGTATCTCATCAGGCTTTAACAACAACCGTAGAATTATTTGCAAAATCTCTTTGTGAAAATAATTCGGCAGAGGCAATGTCTATGACCAAAAAATTAATTGCACAAATACAAGATATGCCTTTGTCCGTTGCTTTAGACGTGGCTGCAACTACCAACGCAAGTGCAAGAGGTACTACAGATTGTAAACGAGGAATTGCTGCATTTTTGAATAAGGAAAAAATTGTCTGGTAACAAATATATATGAAATAGGAAATATAATGCGTATTTAAGTGCTTGTGCATATTTAGTTTATAGTCAAAATATGATTATCTAATGGATTATCAACATTTTAAATGCAAACAATAATAGTAACTGTTTAGGTCGTTGTCAAAGGTGCTTTTCGCACCTTGACAACGACCTAAACCATTTTTTACGCTTGTCAAGGTGCAAAAAGCACCCTTGACAACATAAAAAAACCACTTTTTTACGCTTGTCAAGGTGCGAAAAGCACCCTTGCCAACGTAAAAAAATCAAATACCTAAACATTTACCAATTTCATATCTTATATTTAATTAGCAAATTTAGACCTATTGTAATATTGATAGGCTTCTTGTTGCCATTTTTGCAAATCTGTTATTCTTGTTTCGTGAGATGGGTGTGTAGATAAATATTCGGGTGCTTGTTGTTTTCCTGTTGCGGTTGCCATTCTTTCCCAAAATTTAGGTGCATCAGATGGATTATAACCTGCCAAAGCTGCAAAAATAAGCCCGATATGGTCTGCCTCAGACTCTTGTACTCTCGAATATTTTAGCAAACCTAATTGCGTAGCTGCTCCTGCAGCCTGCAAAATTAGTTGATTGGTTAAAGTTGGTTGCTGTTGCACGGCTACCGAACCTGCCACCATTGCCACTTGTGCTATAGCTGCTTGGCTTGCCCTTTCGTCCCCATGTTCTGCAATGGCGTGTGCTATTTCGTGTCCCATGACCACTGCCAAGCCTGCCTCGTCTTTACATACAGGAATAATTCCCGTATAAACAACAACTTTGCCCCCTGGCATACACCATGCGTTAATGTCCTTACTTTCCACCAGATTAAATTCCCATTGAAAACCTTTCAGACGGTCTGTCAAGTTTTTTTCTGCCATATACTGCTCTACTGCTGCTTGGATTCGTAAACCAACTTTTTTAACTAAAGCAGTTTGTTCTTGATTGGTAGATAATTTATTTTGACTCAAAAAATCTTTATAAGCCGAAAAACTTTGCGATTGCATTGTAGATGATGGAAAAATTTTGACTTGTCTTCGCCCTGTAATAGGTACTGTCGAACAAGCAACCACCATTGCAAGCAAAACCGTAGAAAGAATAGTTTTTTGTAACATAAAATATTGTATAAAGTAATAAGAAAAAATGTGAATTGGTTGTGTTTGGTAATAAAAGAAAGTTGAAACTATAAAATACATTCAATTTAGTCTAATATAGAACTTACAAGTAAAAATTAACAACTACTTAGTTGTTGGTAAGTTTTGCAATTATCAGCATACAAGCTAATAATAAAATGCTATAAATAAAAGATTTTAGTAAATTTTTCCAAAATAACCATTTTTTTTTCCGCTGTTCCTCTTCTTCTACTAACAGAAATACTTGATAGGCTGCTTTTCTTGCAGCTTGAATATTTTTTAAATTTTCGTCTGTTTGCATTGTTATTGTTTACTTAGTTGTGAATGATGAATTGATTTCTGTACTGCAACAAAATAAATAAACTTGTGCTAAAATAAAATAGTTATTCTATTTTTTCTGCAAAAATTGGCTTTATATTCTTAGAAATACTTTTATTTCTCTACGACACAAAACTACTACATGACAAGCTATTCCCAAAAAAATTAGATAATTGTATAGCAAATTTGTTCAAAGTAAAAGCAAAAACAAAAATAAATTTCATGCTAAGCACATTGATTACATAGGATATTATTCGCTAAACTTTAGCAAAAATAGTATTCATAAATCATAAATTTTGCTAATTATTATTTATTTTTTAGAGAATTAAGAAATAAGATTTTAAGTTTGTGATTCATTTAAAACAATTTATACGTATGTTTCATAAAATAATCATGTTTTTTGTGCTTTTTGGTTTCCAAATAGCTGTAGCTTTTGGAAGTAATCCATCTTTGCAACACTCTCCTACACCTATACACTCCTACGCCAAGCAGGATAGTGTATCCTTGACAGCCAATACACAATTGGAGCAAAAAGAAAGCAAGTATTCTTTTCTGCAAAAAATTATGTTACGAAAGGCTATCAAAAAATTACATAAAAAACTTGGCATCAAAGAAACAAACTTCAACGAAAACTTAACCCGAATTGGCGTAACGATAGCAGCTACTGGTCTATTGCTTTTTTTTCTTGGTTATATAATTGCTATTTTAGCTTTTAGTGGTGCAGGTAGTGCAAATATAACAACAGCCACATTTGTAGGTTTGTTGGTCTTATTTGGATTTTTAGCTAATATTGTAGGAGTAATTATAGCTTTGGTTGGAATTGGTGCAAAATAAAAATAGAATCTGGCTTTGTATGTGTAGTAGGCAAGAAAGATAGCATACAAAGCCAGATTATCCTTGTCTGTAATATGTCTTGGAATATAAATTCTGTACCTAATTTATTGCATAAATATCAGTATCAAAATGAAGAAGAGTATATATTATTTAATTGCTTGATAATCAATAGTTTATTCAAAAAAAATTATTAAATGCAAAAACTTTATCCATTTTATTTTCAAAAAATAAAAAAAAATAAAAAAAAAATGATAAAAAATTTGGAAATATAAAAAACACGTAGTAAGTTTGTGTCATCAAAGTTCATCATTTACACGCCTGCACATCTTATTTTCCTTTGTGCAATCTTGTAACTGATTTATAGAGAAAGAGGGAGAGATTAGGCTCTACGAACTCTTAGCAACCTACCGCAAAAGCAAGGTGCTAATTCCTTACCTAAGTTTATTTTTAGGAAATATAAATTAATTACGATTATGAAAATCTCCATTAAAAAAACAGAAAACACTTTATTAAGTGTTAGTTATTCACAAAACAATTTGGCTTTTTCTGCCTTTGTTTCTGCTCCTGTAGCAAGTATGCAAATGTGTTGCTGTTGCTGTTAATTCTTTTCTTTCAAAGTTTATTTGTAGTGATATAGCGTAGTGATTTTTTCACTTCTTGGCTTTGGCTTGTTTTGCTATTTTCTTACTACTAATATTCTTTTCCATTTATTCTTTTTTGTTTTATGGTATATTTTGCAATCCTTGTATAGATTTTTTTACATCTATTACATATTTTCAGCAAAATAGTAACTAAAATAATTATTTATTATATCAAAAAATATAATAACTGTATCCTATTTTCAAAATTTTTCTATCTATTTTCACTTACTTTTCAAAGGCTTGTTTAACAAAACAAGCCTAAACAAAACAAAAACCAAATAAAGTTTAACACTATTTCAAAAACTAAAAAACTAAAACCAGATAAATAAAATGGCAAATTCACAAAAATTCGAAACATTACAATTACACGCAGGTTATGAAACCGCAGAAGGTACAACTTTATCAAGGGCAGTGCCTTTGTACCAAACAAGTTCTTACGTTTTCAAAAACTCGGAACATGGAGCAAATTTATTTGCCTTGAAAGAATTTGGCAATATTTATACCCGTTTGATGAACCCAACAACAGACGTTTTTGAAAAACGAATTGCAGCTTTGGAAGGTGGTGTGGCAGCTTTGGCAACGGCTTCGGGGCAGGCAGCACAGTTTTTGGCATTAAACAATATTTTGGAGGCAGGCAACAGTATTGTTTCAAGTCCTTACTTATATGGCGGAACTTATAATCAATTTAAAGTAGCTTTTAAAAGATTAGGAATTACAGTAAAATTTGCAGCCTCAGACAAAGCAGCAGATTTGGAGGCACAAATTGATAGCACTACAAAAGCTATTTATGTAGAAACTATTGGAAATGGTGCTTTTTCGGTGCCAGATTTTGAAGCAGTTGCAAAAGTTGCCAAAAAACATGATTTGCCTTTGGTAGTAGATAATACCTTTGGGGCAGGTGGTTATTTGTTCAGACCTTTGGAACATGGGGCAAATATTGTGGTGGAATCGGCTACTAAATGGATTGGTGGACATGGTACAAGCATTGGCGGTGTGATTGTAGATGGTGGAAATTATAATTGGGGCAACGGAAAATTCAGACAGTTTACCGAACCATCAGAAGGGTATCATGGCTTAATTTTCAATGATGTTTTTGGGCAGGGAAGTCCTTTTGGCAATATTGCCTATATTATACGTGCAAGAGTAGAAGGTTTGCGAGATTTGGGTGCTGCAATCAGCCCTTTCAATTCATTTTTGTTGATTCAAGGCTTAGAAACTTTGTCTTTGCGAGTAGAAAGAACCGTAGAAAATGCCTTAAAATTAGCAATTTGGTTAGAAAATCACGAGGCTGTAGAATATGTAAATTACCCAGGGTTGGCAAGTAGTCCATTCCACGAAAATGCTAAAAAATACTTGAAACGTGGTTTTGGTGGCGTATTTACCATTACATTAAAAGGCGACAAAGCACAAACTACCAAATTTGTAGATAGTTTAAAATTGATTAGCCATTTGGCAAATGTGGGAGATTCCAAAACCTTAATTATTCACCCTGCATCTACAACACATCAACAACTATCTGATAATGAACAACTTGCAGCAGGCGTAAAACCTAATTTATTGCGTTTGTCTATTGGAATTGAACATATAGACGACATTAAAGCCGATTTGGAACAGGCTTTTGTGTCGGCAGGTTTTACAAGCAACAAAGTAAAAGAACATTTGATTGCTTAGAAATTATGAGAAAGCAAGACTTTCCAAATCTTTAAGACTTGGAAAGTCTATTTGCTAATTAAACTAAGCATATTTTTCGGCTTCGCCAACAAGATACGATAAAATTCCTACTAATTTTTCAGGATTTTCTAAAGAAGTTGGTGTAATGTTTTTGGTAAATATATTATTTTCAAGTTTGCCAAATTCCCAATATTTACCATTAGAAACAATGGCATGAATAGGAATAGTTTTATCTTTATTGATTTGTTGTGCAGCAATCATTTGTAATAGTGCTTGTTGCCAACCTTCGGTAAATTCTTCGTGTTCGGTTTCTACGGTAATCAAAAGTGGACGATAAAGTTCTTTAGTACCACGTGGGTGGCGTGCAGTAAATAAAAAATCGGGATAGCATTGGATATCATCAGACTTTAAATAAGGATGGCTAAACAAAGCTAATTTTGGGTGCAAACGCCAAGCTCTAAAAAGTAAAGGAGAAACGACAAAATCACGGACAAAATATTCTTTATCTTGATTGCTAATTTGAGAAACAGAATAATCCAAGTCATCAATAAAATTAGTATCTAATACTATATCTGAAATTAATTTTAAGTCGATAAATTTTTTCGCATCATAATTGATCTCAAAATCATCTAAAATATCATTCATATTTTTATATTCTTTCATAATTAATTTATTTTAGTTCTATAAACAAAGTTACTTAAAAAAATCAATAAACACAATGAACTCACAATTTTTTAGCTATAATTACCCTTTTGTATTAGAAAACGGCGAAACTTTGCAAGGTTTTACCTTACAATATTCGACTTGGGGAACTTTAAACGAAGAAAAAAGCAATGTTGTTTGGATTTGTCATGCTTTGACCGCAAACTCTGATGCTTCTGATTGGTGGAAAGGGCTTGTTGGAGAAAACGATTTTATTAATCCCAAAGAACATTTTATTGTTTGTGCCAATATGTTAGGCTCTTGCTACGGTTCTACGGGTGCTTTGAGTATCAATCCAAAAACTCAAGCTCCTTATTTTGCAGATTTTCCACGCATCACTACACGTGATATGGCAAAAGCATTAGATTTGTTGAGTCGTGCTATGGGAATTGTGCGGATACATTTGTGTATTGGAGGTTCGATGGGTGGGCAACAAGCAATAGAATGGGCTATTGCACAACCAGATTTGATAGAAAACTTGACCTTGATTGCTACCAATGCCAAACATTCGGCTTGGGGTATTGCCTTTAACGAGTCGCAAAGATTGGCTATTTATGCAGACAAAACGTGGCAAGATGCTCGTCCTGATGCAGGGCAAGCAGGCTTGAAAGCAGCTCGAAGTATTGCTTTATTATCGTATCGCAATGCAGAAGCCTATAACGACACACAAGAAGATTATGATAACGAAAAATTAGATAACTTTAAAGCTATTTCTTACCAAAATTATCAAGGGCAAAAATTGGTAAACCGTTTTAATGTCATTGCTTATCTAACCTTATTGTATGCAATGGATTCGCATAATGTTGGGCGTGGACGCAATGGCATTGCATTAGCTTTGCAACAAGTAAAAGCTAATACATTAGTAATTGGTGTAAAATCGGATATTTTGTTTCCTACTACCGAACAAGTTGCTTTGGCATATCATATTCCAAAAGCTATTTATAAAGAAATAGATTCGGCATACGGACATGATGGTTTTTTGATTGAAACCGAAAAAATAGCCCAACTATTGCACCGTTTTTTGCACAAAAATTTTAAGGCAGAAATTGCTATTGGGGTAGAAAATAGCAATGAAAGAGTATTTAGAAAAGCTGTGTAATCTGTTTGCTTGTGATATTAGAATCCATTAATTATGTTTTAAAAATTCTGTTAGGAACGACATATTTATAGAAAAATTAAGCCCCAACTCTCTCAAAGTGCCGTAGGCACGACATATTTCGTGCCTGCGGCACTTTGGGAGGGGAAATATACGCCTACTATAAATATTTCGTGCCTATGGCACTAAAAAAATAATTATTTGATTATCAAGTAATTAACAATTTCACTTTCTTAGCTTAATAGCATTGGACTAAAATCAGTTCTACAGGTTGAAATAGGTCGTTTTTAACCTAATATTCGCATTATATCTTGAATATGCCATAAAATTATATTTTAAAAAATTTTGATGCGGAATACCTACAAGTTTAGAACAATATTTGATTTTTTGAAGCAATAAACCTACTTTTGCAGATTATTGTATCCTATACATTTTGGTATAGGTATTGCAATCAATTAAGCAAATTTTTTTATGAAACTATCCTATTTTATTATACTCTTTTTTCTCCCAATAACTTTTACTTTGGCACAAATACGAGATGCAGGTCCCGATTGTAGCAACTTAAAGCCTATTTGTGGCAGTGAAAACATAAAATTTAACCCACAAGGCAAAGGAATTAATGATTTTGCAATTAGTGGCAATATTGCAGATTGCTTTAGTATGGGCGAAAATAATTCGGCGTGGTACAAAATCCGAATTGCAAAAGGTGGAACTTTTACCTTCCTTATTGCTCCTCAAATAGCCAATAATGATTATGATTTTGGAATTTGGGGACCTAATGTAACTTGCAATAACTTAGGCTCTCCTATTCGTTGTAATACCGCCGCAGCAGCAGGTACAACAGGTTTGACTTTAGATTCCGAGTTTACAAGCCAAGGACCTGGCAATGGCTCCAATAAATGCAAAGCTATAGAAGTAAAAACAGGCGAAGAATATTATATTTTGATTGATAATGCAAGTAGAGCAGCAGGCAATTCTTTTGACTTGACTTTTGGTGGTACAGCAACGCTGGGCGAGGTAGTTGATGCCGATTTTTTGATAAATCCAACTAATTGCGGTGCTACCAGACTTATTAGTCGTGCTTCTTCTTGCACAGGACAACGATTAGAACATCAATGGACACTCACCGACAGCAAAGGAGTAGTAGTAGCCGAAGAAACAGGTAACGAAAACCCAGCTTTTTCTCTACCAGCAGGCACGTACAAAGCTACTTTAAACGTAAAATCGTTGGCAGGAACTATAGCAACAACCACAAAAACGGTAGAAATAGCTGATGCAATTACTGCAAACCTACAAAGCGTAGTAAATTGTAACCAAGTTGTAACAAATATTACAGCAACATCTTGTTACAACAAAAATTTTAGTTACGAATGGAATATTCTAAACGAACAAGGGAAAAATATCTTTACAGAAAAAACAAAAACAGCTACAAATATTAGTTATCTAAACACAGGAGTTTATACAATTAGTGTAAAAATTACTAATGACTTGGGAACAACACTTAGCAAAGATACTGTAGTGAGCCTCGAAGTACCAAGTTTGCAAGTAATAGCACCAGAACAAGCCTGTTTTGAAGATGGACAAAGCGTAGAAATGAGTGCCAAAATTATTTCTAAAAATCCTCCACCAAAATACGAAATAGAATGGTATAACAAAGATGGGGCAAAAATAGCAACAGGCGAAAATACAAAAATAACACGTGCTGGAATTTATAAAGCCGTATTAAATTATGAATCTTGTAAAATTAGTAGTAATTTTGCAACTGTTAAAGAATATTGTTTGCCTGTGGTCTATGTTCCTACGGCTTTTTCGCCAAATGCAGACGGTTTGAATGATAATTTGCGAATTTGGGGCAAACGGTTTGTAAACCTAAGCGTAGAAATTTATGACCAATGGGGTACAATGCTTTTTAGCAAAACAATAGAAACTGAAAACGAAAATATTAGCTGGAACGGTATAGCACCTGATGGCGTAATAGTGCCTTCGGGTATGTATGTGGTGCAGACTCATTATTTTGATGCAAGTAGCTATAGACCACATAGAGAACATACTGTAGTTGCAATTATTCGGTAAAAATAACTGTTTAGGTACGTTGGCAAGGGTGCTTTTCGCACCTTGACAAGCGTAAAAAAACCACTTTTTTACGCTTGTCAAGGTGCGAAAAGCACCCTTGCCAACGTAAAAACCAAATAAAATTATAAAATTTAGCACATATACAATGGTTTTAGATTTAAAAAATATACAATACGTCTATTTTATAGGAATTGGCGGAATTGGTATGAGTGCCTTAGCACGTTGGTTTGTGGCAAATGGTCGGGAAGTGGTGGGCTATGACCGTAGTCCAAGCACCTTAACGGCTACTTTGGAGCAGGAAAATATTGTCATACATTATACCGAAAATATAAGCAATATTCCTACACATTTTATCGCCAATCCATCGCAGGTCTTGGTGATTTATACGCCTGCAGTGCCTAAAACGCATAGCGAATTAGTTTTTTTTCAGGAAAACGGTTTTCTTATTCAAAAACGTGCCGAAGTTTTGGGTTTGCTTAGCAAAGGATTACGCTGTATTGCAGTGGCAGGTACGCATGGCAAAACGACTACTTCTTCGATGATTGCACATATTTTGACTGCCTCTGGAGTAGATTGTGCAGCATTTTTGGGCGGTATTACACAAAATTACCAAACAAACTTATTGCTCAACAAAACACAGACAGAAGATACTTTTGTGGTAGTAGAAGCCGATGAATATGATAGGTCTTTTTTGCAATTATTTCCCGAAATTGCTGTTATTACTTCGACAGATGCCGACCATTTGGATATTTATGGTAGTGCAGACGAAGTGCAAAGTTCCTATTCCAAATTTGCAAGCCAAGTAAAAAAACATCTTTTTATTAGTTCCAATACCTATTTATTAGCTAATGCAAGCAATACTGCGACCATGCACGAATATGCTTTGCAACCGTTTACGAGTAATAAAGCTATTTTTGCAAGTCATATACATATTAGCAATGCACGTTTTGTATTTAATTATGTGTCGCCAAATACTTGTATAGAAAAAATAGAAATGTTGCTACCTGGGTTTCATAATGTAGAAAATGCAATAGCTGCTATTTCGGTGGCTTTGTGTATTGGCATAGATAGCCAAAAAATTAAAGAATCTTTGGCAAGTTTTAGAGGTGTAAAACGCCGTTTTGAATATGTTTTTGTGTCGCAAAATATAATTCAAATCGATGATTATGCCCATCACCCAACAGAAATCAAGGCTTTTTTGGAATCTGTACGGGCATTGTATCCAAACAAACATATTACTGCTATTTTTCAACCACATTTATTTAGTAGAACAAAGGATTTTTATGAAGAGTTTGCAAAAAGTCTTTCTTTGGCAGACCGTCTAATTTTATTGCCAATTTATCCTGCAAGAGAATTGCAAAAAGATTATGAAGGCATTAGTTCGCAAATTATTTTGGATTTGGTAAGTAGCAAAGATAAACAGATAGTTGCCTATCAAGATGTTACAAAGTTTTTGCAAACACAGAAAAATGAAATTGTTGCCACGATTGGTGCTGGAGATATAGAAGGATTGATTGCACCCATCAAAAAATTATGGGAATAAGTAATAATACAGTTTAAGGGTATATTTTTGTAACACAGAATTTAGTCTGTAAGATATTCATTATCAATACTTTACAGACTAAATTCTATTCTACCATTATACTATTATTTTTTCAAAATCCTGCCAATTTGCATTTTGTTTTTGTCTTTGAAATATTTTTTGATTAATTTTTTCGCCTTTTATGGTATAAAGGTCGTGTTCTGTGTCTGTACCTACTTGACCACAGTGCGTACAACGATATTGATTAGCAACAAAATCATAAACTTGTATGTGATTTTGTTCATATTGTTCAGATAACCAATTTCTATATTGTTTTGCTTGTTCATTTTCGTATGTCCATATAGGAATTAGCAAATTTATTAATTGCTTGTTCTCTGCAAAACGTACAAAATTATTTTTATAATAACGCAGTGCAAGATGTGATTCAAAAATAAAAGGATGTTGGTAGCTTTTATGGCAGTGTAAACACCTAATTATTCTAATATTGTTATTGAATTTTATAAATTTATATTCATAAATATCTGTATCCCCTAAATTATTATCAAAAATATGTCGTAAAATATCATATAAATTAGAAAGCCATGCGTTTGTTATGGTATCTCTGTAAAATGGTTTCCAATCATTTAAAGAGGCAGCACCTCCACCAGGCAGACAAGCACCAGTTCTTAAAGCAAGAAAATAATCAAGCCAAGTTTTATCCTCATTAAGTTCTATTAGTTGAATAAGTGTTTCAATATATGTATCTTTGTGCTTCATTTTTGCGTTTTGTTCCCTAAATTCCTCTTGCTACGGCTTTTATCCAACGGTCTGGCAAATCTCCTTCCAATGCTTTCAAATAATCTTGATAACTACAAGGCACTATTTTATGTCTGTTATAGGGTTTTTCGTTGGCTACAGGTACTTCCAACCACCATTTTTCGGACAAATTACTCTTATAAAAAATCAAGTTTTCTTCTGTTTTTGCTAATGGAACTATATATTTTGTGTGTTGTGCAGTGCTTAAAACACTTTCGCCTTTGCGGTGATAAAAACCCTCTATAAAATACCAAATCATTACTGCAATACTATGACTAATTTGTTCGTTATAATCTATTTCGGGCAGGTAGCCATAAAATCCAATAGATGAAAGTTTTTCGTTGATACCTGCATACCATGTGAGTTGGCAAGTTTCTTCGACAGTAAGTCCAAAAATTAGGGCATTGTCATTTGGAATTAAACTATTTTGTTTGACTGCTTTCATATCCAATGCCAACATATCTGCATTGCGAATATATGGCTCGATGTCTTGCAAATTATTACGCATTTCGCCTACACTAAGTATATCAAATTCTAAATTTCTAATTATGTTAATATATTGGTAATCATTCAAATAATTTTGATAAGCTAATTGTGTAAAACTAAATAAATAATTAGGTTCGTGAATTAATAATTGGTGAATATGTGAACTTGCAGCCTCCTCCGAATTGGCTTGCATATCCAAAATAGCATCGATATTAACTACATCTATTAGTTTTTGTAGCATTTCATAGCCTTTATATTGTGCAAACATCAAATCGTGAGAACCACCAATAATCAGAGGTAAGACATTATTTTTTAGTAATATTTCGCATACTTCGCTAACTCTATGATATGTAGCTTCTAAATTTTCGCCATTTCTCAAATTTCCAATATCTACAATATTATAGGCATGCGGAGAACGAAATAGTTTGTAAAGTTGTTTTCGGATTTTATTTGGGGAATTGCTGGTATTTTTTGCTTGAAAACAGCCTCTATATTCGTTAATTCCAAGTATAGCAATATCGGCATTTTTCCAACTCGGCATTTTTTCTACATTTGCCACAATGACATTTGCCAGCATGTTTTCTGTTGCCAAATTGCTAAATTCGTCTGGTAATTTGTCAAAAAAAAGTTTTAAGTCCATTCTCCTTCTAAGTAGTTACAAAAAAAACTTTCCAAAAATTTAAAATTATTTAAAAATTTGAAAAGTTTTACTAATTTAATTAAGAAATATGCAATTACATAGCATTTTTTCTTAGTTATTTTTACTTTGTTTCTTTTGCTTTTTCAGCTTCTTGTTTGTTTTTGATATCTTGCACTTCAAGTCTTATTGTCTGTGCTAAATCTTTTACATCTTGCATACCTTTGCGAATGCGTGTTCCTGCTGCTTGATTGTCTTTTTCGTAAAATTTAGAAAAATCGTCTTTCAAGTCTGCAACTAATTTCTCAAGTTCTTCAAATCTGGTCATTTGTAAATAGTAATTAAAATTGTTTTTAAAATGGTTTGCAATTTATATAAAAAAAATATTGCATACAAATAAAAAAATAATTTTGTGCAATATTTTTGTATTTTGTATGTAATATTGTTATTTTATATTGGAATTTTAAGGATAAACTACTTTTTTTAGTTTGTTTGATACTTTAAAAAAAGTAATTTATAAGAGTTTCCAAGATTAGGTAGAAATTTTTATTGGTCTAATTTCAATACTGCCATAAATGCTTCTTGTGGAATTTCGACACTTCCTACTTGTCGCATACGTTTTTTACCTTTTTTCTGTTTTTCCAAAAGTTTACGTTTACGACTAATATCACCGCCATAACATTTTGCGGTTACGTCTTTTCTTAAGGCACGGACATTTTCTCTGGAGATAATTTTTGCACCAATAGCAGCTTGAATAGCAATCTCAAATTGTTGTTGTGGGATTAGTTCTTTTAATTTTTCGCACAATTTGCGTCCCCAACTTTGTGATTTGTTTCGGTGAACAATGGCAGAAAGTGCATCTACTTTTTCACCATTTAACATAATATCCAATTTTACCATATCTGATTCTTGAAAGCCGATTAATTCGTAATCTAAAGAAGCATAGCCACGCGAAATAGTTTTCAGTTTGTCAAAAAAGTCAAAAACTACTTCGGATAATGGCATTTCAAAGATTAATTCTACTCGGTCGGTTGTCAAATATGCTTGGTTTTTGATAACGCCACGTTTGTCGATACACAAAGACATAATGCCGCCTACATAGTCGGCTTTGGTAATAATTTGTGCTTTGATAAAAGGTTCTTCTATATAATCTAAGAAACTTGGGTCGGGCATTTCGGAAGGTGCTGCTACGCCAAGTTTTTCGCCTTTGGTGGTATAGGCATAAAATTGCACAGAAGGCACTGTAGTAATTACCGTCATATCAAATTCTCTTTCTAATCTTTCTTGGACAATTTCCATGTGCAACATTCCCAAAAATCCGCAACGAAATCCAAATCCTAAAGCTGCTGAAGTTTCAGGCTCCCAAACTAAAGACGCATCATTGAGTTGTAATTTTTCCAAAGATGCCCGCAAATCTTCAAACTCGGTAGTATCTACAGGATAAATGCCCGCAAAAACCATTGGTTTTACATCTGCAAAACCGTCTATAATTTCGGCACAAGGTCTATGCACGTGGGTAATGGTATCCCCAACTTTTACTTCTTTTGCGTTTTTGATACCCGAAATCAAGTACCCAACATCACCTGCCGAAATCTCTTGTTTTTCTTCTTGGGTAAGTTTCAAAGTACCTATTTCATCGGCATTGTACTCGATGCCTGTAGCCATAAATTTTACTTTATCTCGTTTTTTGATACTTCCGTTCATTACACGAAAATATACCTCAATTCCTCGATAAGAATTGAAAACAGAATCAAAAATGAGGGCTTGTAATGGTGCATCTACGCTACCTTTTGGTGCTGGTATTCTTTCTACAACTGCATTTAAAATATCCTCGATACCAATTCCTGTTTTGCCACTTGCATGAATAATGTCTTCACGGTCGCAGATGATGAGGTCTTGCATTTGGTCTTTTACTTCGTCTATCATGGCACCAGGCAAATCCACTTTATTAAGCACAGGAATAATGGTCAAATTATTGCCCATTGCCAAATATAAGTTAGAAATGGTTTGTGCCTCGATACCTTGTGCAGCATCGACCAAAAGCAAAGCTCCTTCGCAAGCCGCAATAGAACGAGAAACTTCGTAAGAAAAATCTACGTGTCCTGGCGTATCTATCAAATTAAAAACATACTTTTCGCCTTTGTAAATATAATCCATCTGAATTGCATGACTTTTGATAGTAATGCCTCTTTCTCTTTCCAAATCCATATCATCAAGCAGTTGTGCCTGCATTTCGCGTTTGGTAACGGTATTGGTAAATTCGAGCAGACGGTCAGCTAAAGTGCTTTTTCCGTGGTCAATATGTGCAATAATGCAAAAATTTCGGATATTTTTCATTTGTATTTGTAAGTATATGGTAATAGCAAGGCAAAACTTGCTAAGTTGCGATACATCTTTGTATATTTTTGCTAAATTTTCTTCGCCATCAATAGGATAGTTGCTGATACTACGTTGCTAAAGTTTGCAATATTACATAATTTCGTTGGAATTGCAAAATTTTATAAAAAAAGCCCTTATTTACACGATATTTTTTAGAATAGAATTAACAGGAGGTCTGCATAGCAAAAAATAAAATCCTGTGAATCCTGAAACTTTGTTCTAATGAAAACCAACAAGATTACAAGATTAACAGGATATCTACATAGCAAAAAATAAAATCCTGTGAATCCTAAAACTTTGTTCTAATGAAAACCAACAAGATTACAAGATTAACAGGATATCTGCATAGCAAAAAATAAAATCCTGTGAATCCTGAAACTTTGTTCTAATGAAAACCAACAAGATTACAAGATTAACAGGATATCTGCATAGCAAAAAATAAAATCCTGTGAATCCTGAAACTTTGTTCTAATGAAAACCAACAAGATTACAAGATTAACAGGATATCTGCATAGCAAAAAATAAAATCCTGTGAATCCTAAAATCTTGTTCTAATGAAAACTAACAAGATTACAAGATTAACAGGATATCTGCATAGCAAAAAATAAAATCCTGTGAATCCTGAAATCCTGTTGTAAATTACTTGCAAAATGTTATCTTTGAAAACCAACAAGATTACAAGATTAACAGGATATCTGCATAGCAAAAAATAAAATCCTGTGAATCCTGAAATCCTGTTGTAAATTGCTATATTGGACTTTTTGCAAAAGTCTAATAAAAAAAAGGTTGCCATTCTTGACGAATGACAACCTTTTTTATGGTTTGTGCTAATAAAACACAAATTATGCAAATTGGATAACTCTAATCCAAGCTAAAAATCTTAAAATAGGATAGGTAAAATCTATTTCAAACCATTTTTTTGCAAAATTAGGCGAATCTGGAAACATGTGGTGGTTGTTTTGGAATAATTCGCCCAAGAAAAACATACCTAATGGAGTAGTATTGTGCGAATGGTCATGGTTGTCAAAATTTTGGTAGCCATATTTATGTCCAAACCAATTTACACAAGCACCTTGCACAGGCCCCATCAAAAAATGGATTGGCAATAACAATAAAAACCATGCAGAAACATCTTGATAGACAATAAAATATAAATAAATTAGAGTATATACTACGCCCCAGCCTATTCTTACCCAATTATTGCTACCAAATTTGTCTAAAGAATTCCAAACAGGAAGGTCTTTCAAAAATTTGGTATCAGGAATCCGAACTCCTTCCATAAACTCATTGTAAATGGTGCGTGTGTGCATCATCATACCAATAATGTCTTTGAAAAAATGTGGCGAATGTGGGTCTTCTTTGGTATCACTATACTCGTGGTGCATACGGTGCATTACTGCGTAGGCACGTGGCACAAGATAGGAAGAGCCTTGACAAAGCCAAGTCATAAAATAAAAAATTCTTTCTACTAATTTATTCATCGTAAACATTTTATGCGAAGCATAACGGTGCAAAAATGCTGTGTGAAAAAACAAGGAAAAAAACCAATGGATAAGAAAAAATGCAATAATTGCCCAAAACATAAGCGTAAATGATTAAAAGGTTAAATGCGTATCACTCAATAGTAGAATATCGTTTGAAGTAACTTTTTGCAAAAGTAAATGATTATTATTTTTTTTCAAATTATTTAACATTTACTAACAGCAAAATATTAATTTGTCGCAAGTAGTATTTTGTAGGTTATATTTTCTCCTTTTCTCCATAATTTTAGCGAAATTAAAAATATTACATAAAAAATGAGATTTAGCATTGACATATTATATATTTTGTATATTAATTTGTAAATTTGCTTGATATTTGTAGTATCGTGTCTAAAATTGAAATAAAATTATGTTGAAACTTCGTAAATTTTTTGCCTTAAGTGCAATGATGCTGGCGTTTGCTGGTAGCAGTTTTGCACAAGAAAGAGATGAATTTGGCTACAACCCTAATTCGTTGCGACCAATTCATAATGACGACCAATTATTCAAAAAAACTCTTTGGTTTCGTATAGATTTGAAAGAAAAGCAGAACAAGCCTTTCTTTGCAAAAAATATGGAAATTACAAAAGTGATTATTGATGCTGTGAAAGCAGGTATTTTGCGTCCTTATAACTCCGATTCTTTACAAACTCGTATGTCTTTTGACCAATTTACCGAAAACTTGACCATTCCTGGACAAGATGCAGGTCTATCAGAAGAAGAAAAAGCTATGGGTTTTGGCGAGCAAGATGACGGTTGGGGTGATGACCCATTTGGTGGCGGTGGTGATGCTGGTGGCGGTGGCGGTGGCGAAAAAGCTGCTGCAAACAACGAATACTTTGCCAAAGATTTTACCAATCTTGAAATGCGAGAAGACTTAATTTTTGACAAAAAAAGGTCTCGTATGTATCACGATATTCAAGCTATTACCATTATTCTACCTGCCGACAAAAACCCTACAGGGGTAGAAAAACCAATAGCATCTTTTAGTTACAAAGAATTGGTAGAAAATGTATTTAGAGATAATCCTAATGCTATTTGGTACAATAACCAAAATCCACGTGAACACCGTAGCTTGGAAGAAGCATTTGAATTGCGTTTATTTGCAGCACATATCGTAAAATATGCAAGTAGCACAGATGATTATATAGAAGATATTTATGGGTCTGGTAAAACTTTTATCGTAACGTCTATGCAATATGAGCATGGATTAGTAGAATATGAAAGTGATTTCTGGGAAAATTAATCTATAAAAAATTACTACTATTTTATTTTTTACAGAGTAAATTAGCAAAACAAGTTCAGAAATTATTTTCTGGACTTATTTTTTTGCTAATTTTCCATGAATCAATTAATTTATCCCATCTAAAACTATATTCTAATTACTAAATCCTACAACAATGACTCCATTAGTAAGTATCATTTTACTATGCCATGCCCACGAAAATTTTGTAATACCATGTTTAGAAGCTATTAAAGAACAAAATTATAAAAATATTGAAGTATTGCTTGTAGATGATGCAAGCCCCGACAATAGCGTAGAAAAAATAACGCAGTGGTGCAAAACAAATGGAAAATATGTTACAAAATTTATTGCACTTCAGCAAAATATTGGAAATTGTAAAGCCTTTAACCAAGCTCTTGTCTATGCAAAAGGAAAATATGTAATAGATTTGGCTGCAGACGATATTTTATTGCCCCATTGTATTGAAAATCAAGTGCTTAACTTTGAAAAATTACCCGAAAATTATGCTGTGGTATTTGCAAATGCAAATTATATAGACTTAGAAGGTAATATTCTATACCCTCACCACAAAAAAAACGAGATAGTAGCACAAAACGATATTTATCAACAAATTATACAACATTCGTTTATCTGTACGCCTACCATGATGATGCGAAAAACTGTATTAGACGAACTACATGGCTATGACGAACAATTAAGTTATGAAGATTTTGATTGGTGGATTAGGTCTTCACGCAAGTATTATTATGCCTATATAGATAAAATCTTGGTGCATAAACGAATCGTAAAAAATTCTTTAGGCTCGTATTTTTACAACACACAAGCACAAAAACATCTCTATTCCACCTATCTTATTTGCAAAAAAATAGCCTTACAAAATAGAAAGAAAGAAGAAGACAAGGCTTTGGCATATCGTATTCGTTATTTTTTGCGTTTATGTTGCTACACAGGAAATTACGAAATTTTTGCAGATTTCTACCTACTTTTACAACAAATAGACAAACTAAAAGTAATAGATATTTTTTGGAAATATATCGCAAAGTATCAAATTCCCTTACAAAAACTATATACGTGCTATACCAATACTATTGCAATAGTTTCTAAGTCTTTTATCTTTAAGACTTAGAAACCATTGTCTCACGTGAAATAGAGAACAAGTTAGAGTAATTTTATCTATTCAGCTTAAATACAATAGGCAAAGTATAACGTACTGCTACAGGTTTTCCACTTTGCTTGCCTGCTGTCCACGTAGGCATCATGGCTACCACTCGTATTGCTTCCTCATCACAGCCAAAACCAATACCTTTCAAAACAGTAATTTGGCTTACTTTACCGTTTTTATCTACCACAAATTGTAGATATACTTTTCCTTCTATGCCTTCATTTGAGGCTTGTCTTGGATAACGTAAATTTTTGGATAAAAACTTGCCTAATTCCTCCATACCACCTGCAAAGGTAGGCATTTGTTCTACAAAAAGTACAGGTAGTTCGTCTTTCTCGTCTATGATTGTATTGCCATTCGTTTCGGCAATATCTATAATTTCTACTTGATGACTATCCTCTATTCCTGCTTGTGTAGTTTGTGCAATCATACCTTTAATGTCTGTATTGTGTGTAGGCTCTTCGGTATTTTGTAACAAATCATCTGGTTCGGGTTCCAGCACTGCAAACTTTGTACTTGCGGTTTTTGGCAAATCAAGTTTTGGTGCAGGCATTGTTGGTTTTGGTATTTCCAAAATGGGAGTTTCTATTACAGGAGGTTTTGTCAAACCATAACATTGTATGATATTAGTAATTTCTTTTGCCGATTCGGGATATAATTGCTTGTAAATCATTGGGGCAAGCAAAAGCAACAATACCGAGCTAATTGCATACATAAAGGCTTTGGAAATATATTTTGGATAGGATTTTCGCAAATCGTATGCACCATATTCTTTATTGCGGTTTTCAAAAACAATTTCTTCTAAAGGTAATTTCGCAGTTTTCATGATAATATCTGTTTAAAATTTCAAAATTTGAACAATTCTATTTTGCAATATTTTGGCAAATTGTATAGAAAAAAGTAGCTACCTTTTGAAATAATAATAGCAATTTGAAAGAAAGTAACATAAAGGAGAAGTTTTTTTTTCAAAATAAACTTTTTTTTCATTTATTCGTATAATTATATTCAAACAACAACCAAAACCAATTACAACTATGTATGCCTTACGACCTATTTTTGTAGGACTACTTGCTATTTGTGCATTTTCTTGCAGTAGCCCAAATACTGCCAACCAAAAAACACAACTAACAAATGACCTTGCAAATAATACCCAAAAACCTGCGGAGTTGCAAAACACTGCCCCAAGAGCCTCGAAAAATATGATGTATGAAGAAAAATTACAGGAATTATTTACTGCTACCCAACAAGCAGAACTCAAAACCGTAGAAAAGGCTTTTAATGCTATCAAAAATGCCGAAGATTTGGCTATTTTCTATCGGCAAACTTTACCCACAGTATTAGAACTGATGGACAAAAAAATTAACCAATATGACCCTGAAAACACCAATACAGACAACACCAATACAGAAAAATGGAAATGGTTTACAGATTATATGCCCTATATTTCTGTTGAGATGCTTTGTAGTGAGTGTGGCATAGATTCTTATATTGTACTAAATCCATTACGAGATAAAGCCGAAATAACACCCGAAAAAACAGATGACATATTTTTTGATGCTCTCTTAACTGCCTATACAAATCCACAAGACAAAGAAAAAACATTTGATAAAAGACCAAATAACTGGATAGCTATTGTAAATTGCGACCTTTGTGGGGCAAGTATTTTTGGTAACGAAAAGCACCTCAATACCCTCAAAGCTATAGAAAAAGCACAAAAACAAGGAGCATTATTTGCAAAAGAACTCACAGAATTA
Source organism: Bernardetiaceae bacterium (assembly GCA_044348925.1). Taxonomy (GTDB): domain Bacteria; phylum Bacteroidota; class Bacteroidia; order Cytophagales; family Thermoflexibacteraceae; genus JAAFKA01. The sequence goes on along the minus strand of JBIKRY010000022.1, from coordinate 2,711 downwards.
CAAAAACAAGCTATTCCTTACCAAGCTACTAATTATTATTATGAAAAAAATAAGGTATTAGCAGAAATAGAAAATATCCTTCATTTGACTAATTTGACAAAAAAAGAAAAAGAAACCTTTAAAAATATGCGATATTTACTCACAATTTCAAAAGATATTCAATTTGACTGTCAAAAAGGAAATTGCCAATTTTTGGCAATGTAAAAAGGCTCAACGACTATAAGCTAAAACGCCAAATAGCTTGCAAAAACTTGCAAGCTATTTGGCGTTTTAGCCTATCACATAGACTTTCTGTATGTTATCTAACACAAATTACTTCAACGTAGATTACCTCGTAACCTGCAAAGGCTCTTCTTTTTTAAAACTAAGCACCGCCACCCCACAATGAATTTTAGCTCTGTTATAGTCCAAAATAAGATGATAAATTCCTGTTTTGGTACAAGTAAAACTAATAATATGCTTTAATATTTTTTTGTTCTTATCAAAGTTTGTAGCAATAACTGTTTTATCTGTAGCATCTCGCAACGTAACACAAATACCATAATGCTCATCTGTATCCGCAGACTCAATATATAAGTGGTAATTTTTGCCTGCTACCATCACAATCGTATGATTAACAGATTCGGCATCTGAAGGTTTTAACTTAAAACTTTTGGTAAAGGTGTAGCCTGTATCAATTTGATTCATAGCTTTTTTATAGAGGGGCGAAAAGTCGCACTGCTGCCCATAACTATGATAAAAAGTTAAGAGGAGTAAAAAAAGGGGAAATAGTTTCATTGTTATAGTAGTTAATGATTATATTAACGAATTATATGGCAATAAGTTTGCCTAAAACGTAACAAACTACACGAACTTCGCATATATGTAAGGTTTTGGGCAAAATTACAGATTATATTTCAAAAGAAAAACCTTTTGCAGCCAACTCTTGATAGGCTTTGTGGTCAAATTTGTAATATTTGGCTGCTCTATGTGCCACACCTTGTTGAGTTTCTAATTCCTGCAAAAAATTCATTTTTAATATTTTTTTCCGAAAATTGCGTTTATCCAAACTACGTTCCAAAATCATTTCATATAATTTTTGTAGAGAAGAAAGGGTAAATTTTTCGGGCAATAATTCAAAACCAATAGGTTGATAACGAACTTTGTTTTTGAGTCTATCTATAGCTATTTTTAGAATTTGGTCATGGTCAAATGCCAAATTTGGTAAATTATTGATAGGAAACCAGTTGGCTTGGCGAGCATCAGAGCCTGCTATTACTTTACAATCCGACAAATTTACCAAAGCAAAATAAGCAACACTTACCACTCGACCACGTGGGTCTCTATCTACAGCACTAAACGTATATAATTGCTCCATAAACATATCTGTAATTCCTGTTTCTTCGGCTAATTCTCGTTGAGCAGCTTTTTCTACGGTTTCGTCCATATCCACAAAACCACCAGGTAATGCCCAAGTATTTGCAAATGGTGGGTGCAATCTTTCTATTAACAATACTTTCAAACTTTCGTGGTCTAAGCCAAATATAACACAATCTGCCGTTAGAGAAGGGCGAGGATATTCGTAAGTGTACATACATTTAGAAATTTGTAGGTGATAAGAAATTTACTACGAATGTAGGAAAAGTAGTTTATAAAACAAATTTTTATTTTTTAACTTTAGGTTTTCCCTATCAAAATTTTTATTATTTTTCACAAATGCAGATGAAAAATATTTTATCCTCAAAAATCTATTTCTTAATCTACATTATGTTTTTTACAAAAAAACCGTGCTACCTTTGTAATGTCAAGCAGATAAAATAGACAAATTTATGGCACATACCGTATTTCATGCATCAGATTCACGTGGCAAAGCCAATCATGGTTGGTTGGAAGCTCGTCATTCTTTTAGTTTTGCAAATTATTACAACCCCGAAAGAACACATTTTGGCGTTTTGCGTGTACTCAACGATGATAGTATTGATGGCGGAATGGGTTTTGGTACACACCCACACGACAATATGGAAATTATTACAATTCCTTTGGTTGGTGAATTGGAACACAAAGATAGTATGGGAAATTCGGCGGTAATTCATAGTGGAGATATACAAGTAATGAGTGCAGGCACAGGCATACAACATAGCGAATATAACAAAAATAAAGATAGAAAAGTAAAATTATTGCAAATTTGGCTATTTCCAAATCGCAGAAATGTAACACCTCGCTATCAACAAATTTCGCTAAATGTAAACGATAGGCACAATACCTTGCAACAGATATTATCGCCAAATCCAACAGACGAAGGAGTTTGGATATACCAAGATGCATGGTTTTTTATGGCTAATTTTGACAAAGGCAAAAGCAATACTTACACCGTAAAACGCAAAGAAAACGGCGTATATATTTTTGTACTTAGTGGCGAAATTACCGTAAATGAACAAAAACTTGCTACTCGAGATGGATTTGGTATCTGGAATACAGATTCTTTTACGATAACTGCCAACAGTCAAGCAGAATTTTTGTTGATGGATATTCCAATGTCTGTATAAAATATAAGTAACAAGCAAAAATAAATTTACCTTATTTTCTTTGGGAACTTAGCAACTTTGCGGTTCATTAGCAAAGATTTAGTCTAAATTATTAGAGTTTATGAATAATTGTTGTAGCATAGACTTTATTATAGATTATTAAGTTCTGTAGCATAGACTTTAGTCCAATGCTATTAAGCTAAGAAG
>JBIKRY010000229.1:0-7883 GCA_044348925.1 Bernardetiaceae bacterium | reverse complement strand
TTGCCGTATAACCACCTGCTTTTATTCTTGGCAAAGTATTATCTATAAATTCTCTAATTGTACCAACTCCTTCTTTTTCTTGTGCCATTCCTACGTGGCACTCATAAATTAGTAGGCTTTCGTTTTTTTTTGGGCTAAAAGTATCATTTTTCCAATCAAATTCTTTTGCTGGTTTCCAAACTTGAGCAGCAAAATCATGGGTTTTTGCGTCTTGTACTACTCTGCGGCTGTAGGCAGGGATTCTTTCTACTTGTCCAATGGCAGAATGTACAAGCACTTTGTAGGTAGAGCCATGTTTAAAGGTATTTGCGTATATTTCATCGGAAAGAAAAATCTCCCAAATTCCGTATTCGTTGCGTTGTAATGGGTGTTTGGTTCTGTCCCACCAATTAAACTCACCAATCAAAAATAATGCTTCTGCTGCGGGTGCCCATTCTCGATACCAAAAACCACCTTTTTCGGCATCATAATTTACGCCCAAATAATTGTGCATGGTCGCAAAACGCAATACAGAGCCTGCTACGTTATCTATTTCACGTTTTCTTTTTTCAAACCGTTTGATACGATTTTCTATTTCTGCATAATAGGGTTTGAGCCAAATATTATTTTGTACCAAAACGGGACAAGTTTCCAAAGATTTTTCAAATATTTGCATAGTATTTCTCGATAGATTGTATGACCGAAATATAGAGAATATGTCTGGAAAAATCCTATTATTTCTAAAAATAAACTTTCCAAATTTTTAAAAATTTGGAAAGTTTGGTTATCTGGCTAAAAAATTAACTAAGCACTATAGCCTAATCTATCTAATAATGCTTTTTTATTTCGCCAATCTGGTTCTACTTTCACGTGTTGTTCGAGAAATACTTTTTTGTTAAAAAACTTTTCCATATTTTGTCTTGCAATCGTACCTACTTTTTTTAGCTTTTCGCCATTTTTGCCAATTAAAATACCTCTCTGTGTGCTTCTTTCTACAAAAATTTCGGCATAAATACGGATAATGGTTTCATCTTCTTGAAAACTTGAAATCATTACTTCGCAACAATAAGGAATTTCTTTGGTGTAATTAACAAAAATTTGCTCACGAATCATCTCCGCAGCAAAAAACCTTTCTGTTTTATCACTCAATTCTTCTTTATCGTAATATGCAGGGTGTTCAGGCAAATGTTCTAATATCAAATTAAAAATTTTGGTAATATTAAAACTTGTGAGAGCAGATACAGGAATAATCTCTGTAAGATGTATTTTTGTTCCTAAGTTCTCTTGCCAAAAAGCTATTTTTTCATTCACCTTTTCTTGCGTCATTAAATCTATCTTGTTGATTAACAATAAGATAGGTGTTTTTACTTTACGTAATTTTTCGTATAATTCTTCTACTGCGGGTTCTTCAAACATATCTGTTACCAAGATAACCATATCTGCGTCTTCCAACGAAGTTTCTACCATAGACATCATAGCACGATGCAATTCATAGGCAGGTTTCATAATACCTGGGGTATCTGAATAGATAATTTGGTAATCTTCGCCATTAATCATACCCATAATACGATGACGAGTAGTTTGGGCTTTTGAAGAAATAATAGATAATTTTTCGCCTGTCATGGCATTCATTAACGTAGATTTGCCTACATTAGGTTTGCCTATAATATTCACAAAACCAGCTTTGTGAGGCTTTTGAGTCGGATTTTCGGACATACTTTATTTTTTTTACAAAGATAGAGAAAAAAATAGGATAAAAAGTAGTAAAAAGGTTGCAAAGTATAAAAATAGTTTTTACCTTTGCATAACAATTAGAGAATAATAGGAACTCTTATGAAAGTTCAGTTTAATTACTAAACACTTGTTTCTCTAATAACATATCGCGAGGTGGAGCAGTTGGTAGCTCGTTGGGCTCATAACCCAAAGGTCATAGGTTCGAGTCCTGTCTTCGCTACTAGAAAGGTTACTTATTTATTTAAGTAGCCTTTTTTATTTTACTCAATATGTTACGAATAAAATTATAATTACTATAAGAAATATATGCACATTAAAAATATAGATTTCCAAAATTTTAAGCCATTTAAACGAGTAAATATTGACTTAAATGCAAGTTTTAATATTATTATTGGTAAAAATATGTCGGGCAAAACTTCTGTGCTTGATGGTTTGAGTGTGGCAATGGGAGCTTTTTTTTTGGGAATGTCTGGTGGTACTGTGAAAGATATAGCAAAAGAAGACATACACCTCAATACATATCAATATAGCTTAGAGGAACAAACTCCTGTATGTATTGTTGCAAAAGGCGTTGTTGATGGCAATCATATAGAATGGAATAGAGAATTACATAGTATAGATAAAAGTAAAACTACAAGATATAGTGCTTCAAAAATTAAGAATATTGCAAAAAAGCTAAATGAACAAAGACAAGCTGGTGCAGCTATAAAACTGCCCTTGTTGGTTTATTATCCCACGTCAAGAAATTGGAGAAAAATAAAAGAGAAAAATAATAAGTCCGAAATTACGGATATAGATTCAAGAAAAGAGGGTTATAAATCTTGGTATAATCCTGATTATAGTATTCAAATGGTTTTGGAATGGTTTAGAGATATGCAATTAGCTACCATTCAACCAAATGGCAAAGAAGCAAGTAGCAAAGATTCTATTGAGTTAAAAGTATTAAGAACTTGTATTGTTAATTGTATAGAAAATGCAAAAGATATTTTTTTTGATTGGAAGCGTAAAGAATTATCTTTAGAATGGCAAGATGACCGAAAAATTCCTGTCAGCCGTTTAAGTCATGGCGTAAAAAATATGTTTGCAATTATTGCAGATATTGCTTACCGTTGCCTGCGGCTAAATCCGCATCTAGGTTTAGAAACAGCCAAAGAAACCGAAGGAATTATATTAATTGACGAGATAGATGCACATTTACATCCCTCTTGGCAGCTTACAATTGTGGATAAACTAAAAAAAACATTTCCTAAAATACAATTTATTGTAACAACACATTCCCCATTAATTATTGGTTCGGCAGATGTCAATGAATTACTTATTCTGCCTGAAAATCTTTCAGAAGGGAATTTTAAACCCGAAGAAAAAGCTTATAAAGGTTGGCAGTTACAATTTATTTTAGAACAGTTGATGGATAGTGAATCAAGTTATGAGGTAAATATTGAGCCTATTTTACATAGTCTTTCTGAAAATTTTGAAAAAAATGATTTGGAAAACTATCAGAAAAATTTAGTTATTTTAAAAAATTTGCTAAATCCAAATGATGCAATTCTAAAAGTTTATCAAATGAAATTAGCTAATCTTTTGTAATTATGATAAAAGTTGTTAAACAAACCGAAATACCACAAATCCTTGTTGATAACGCAGCAATTTGGAGAGATGAGTTATTGGCAAAAATAGAGGAAATTAAGGAAGAAACAGATAAAACTAAATTAAAGAAACTAAATTAAAGAAACTACAAGACGAGAAAACAAAACTTGAAAGCAAATACAATTGTAAGGAGGTAAAAAAAGCCTTAAAAAATTCCTCTACAAAAAATAAATGTGTGTTTTGCGAGTGTATTCCTGATATAAGCAATTTTGGAGAAATAGAACATTTTTATCCAAAAAATTTATATCCTGATAAAACTTTTGAATGGGACAACCTTTTTTGGTCTTGTAAAAGGTGCAATAATCCTAAATTAAACTATGACACACTTAATTTACCTTTTTTACACCCTGCAAATGATAATGCAGAGTTATATTTTTTCTATCGAGATTTGTTGATAGCACCAATAGCTGGCACTGACAAATTTACTGATGCTGAAGCAACGAAAAATACTTGTAGGTTGAATAAACGGCATGAAATAATAACAGAAAGAAGTAAAATTCTACAACAATTTTATGAAAACATCCAAGATATTGAAAAATTATTGCAGGAATTAATTAAACTTAGCCAAAATACTGCACGTATGGAAAGAATAGAAAGGTTACATAACAAACTTTTTTATCTAAAATCTCTTAGTGCATCAGAAGAATCTTATGCAGGTTTTTTGCGGTATTTTTTACGACAAAGTTCTGTTATTCAGGAGGCTATTAGAAAAATAAATGAAAGGCATAAGGAATTAGGATTAAGTATTCCTTTTGCATTATATTAATTTCATTTATTTTAGATTAATTCACTTAAAGCTACTAAAATTATTTATGCTCAAAAACAAACGAAGAAAAATAGCCTTTGTGTTTCTATTTGGAATTTTTCTATTTTCTATCATTTATTTCCAAGAATTACGATATGGATTGGGGCAATTGGAAGGGCAAATCAAAATTTTGTGGAATGTTGTGCCTGTTACAACCATATTAGCAGATACAAGTTATGCCGATTCTACCAAAAATTCTTTGCGTTGGATTCAAGAGATTAAACAATATGCCGAAGATTCTTTGGGTATTCGAGCTACCAAAAATTATACAACTTTCTACGACCAAAAAAATAAGGCTTTGCTCTGGAATGTTACTGCCTGCCAAAAATACAGCTTAACTCCTTATCAATGGTCTTTTCCTATTGTGGGGACATTTTCCTACAAAGGTTTTTTTGAGAAAGAAAAAGCCAACATAGAATTGGAAAATTTGCAAAAACAAGGATATGATACAGATATATATCCTGTTTCGGGTTGGTCGACTTTGGGATTTTTGCAAGACCCTATTTTATCACAATGGTTAAAATATTCAGAAGGAAAATTAGCTAACTTAATTATTCACGAACTTACACATAGCACCTTATACGTAAAAAATAATGTTTCGTATAATGAAAATTTGGCAAGTTTTGTAGGTGATTTGGGTGCAAAAAAATTCTTAGCACAAAAATATGGGCAAAATTCAGAACAACTTTGTAGGTATTTGGAAGAACAAGCAGATGCAAAGGTATTTAGAAATTATGTTTTACAAGCTACAAAAAAATTGGATAGTTTATACAAAAGTTTTCCAAGTAATAAAACCTTAGCAAGTTGTGAAACAGAAAAACAAGTTTTTATACAAGATTTTGTGCGTAATTTACAGAAACAAGCATTTCATAACCCTAAATATTACCAATATTTTGAAGAGGAATTGCCAAATAATACATTTTTTATGGGATTTATTCGGTATTATGAGCAACAAAATGCGTTTGAAGAAGAGTTTGCAACTAAATTTAATTCAAATTTTCCACAATATATGCAATATTTAAAAGCTACCTATCCGCATTTACTTTAGATTTTATAGTAGTTTTAGACTTTCCAAGTCTTGAAACGTGGAAAGTCTTGTTATAAAAGAATAAAACTATGCTTTTTCTACTACTTTTCTACCAATGCTATTATAATACCAACCGTTATCTTGTAAAGATTTTAAGCTATACAAATTACGACCGTCAAAAATAATTTTGCTTTTCATTAAAGTAGCCATTTTCTCAAAGTCTGGAGTTCTAAATTCTGTCCATTCAGTAATAATAGCTAAAGCATCTGCATTTTCTATGGCTTCGTATTCATTGCTTGCAAATTGGATAGCATCTCCAAATATTTTTTTCATATTTGGCATTGCTTCAGGGTCAAAAACTGTAATTTCTGCACCTGCTTCCAACAAGGCATTCATGGTATAAATGGCTGGTGCTTCGCGAATATCATCTGTATTAGGTTTGAAAGCCAAACCCCAAATAGCAATTTTACGTCCTCGAATAGATTCGCCAAAATATGCTTTAATTTTATTGGCAATTACCATACGTTGTTTGTCATTGACTGCCATTACTGCATCTAATACACTAAAATCGTAGGCATATTCTCCTGCCATTCTACTCAAAGCCTGCACATCTTTTGGAAAACAAGAACCGCCATATCCAACTCCAGGGAACAGAAAACGGCTTCCAATACGTTTGTCAGAGCCAATTCCTTTACGAACCATATCTACATCAGCACCAAGTTTTTCACAAAGATTAGCAATTTCATTCATAAATGTAATACGCGTAGCTAAATACGCATTACCCGCATATTTTGTCATTTCGGCAGACCTTTCGTCCATAAAAATAATAGGATTACCTTGTCTTACATAAGGCTCATATAATTGCTGCATAATTTCTTTAGCACGTGGCGAATCTGTGCCAACTACTACCCTATCTGGTTTCATAAAATCTTCTACTGCAGCACCTTCTCGCAAAAATTCAGGATTAGAAACCACATCAAACTCTACGCTTGCATTTTTGGCAATAGCTGCATGTACTTTTTCGGAAGTACCTACAGGCACAGTGCTTTTATCTACAATTACTTTATATTCTTTCATTATTTTGCCCAATTGTTCAGCAACGCCTAATACATAAGACAAATCTGCCGAACCGTCTTCGCCTGGAGGAGTTGGCAAAGCCAAAAATATAATTTTTGCTTTTTCGATAGCCTCTGTAATATTTGTTGTAAATTTTAAACGACCAGACTTGATATTACGTTCAAAAATAACTTCCAAACCTGGCTCATAAATAGGAATTACGCCTTGTTGCATTTGTGCTATTTTTTCGGCATTAATATCTACACAAGTTACTGTATTTCCTGTTTCTGCAAAACAAGTACCTGACACCAAGCCAACGTAACCTGTTCCAATCACTGCAATATTCATATACTATTTGTTTATAGTTAATTTTTATGCCACAAAGGTAAAAAAAATACAAACTTTACGATATATTTTAGTGCATAAAAGATTGATTTTTATTTATTAACAAATTAATAACAACGAACTAACAAAGTTTTGACAAAAAATAAGGCAATCAATAGTAAAAAATCAAAAATAAAGCTACATTTTTGCAAAATTATTTACTAAAAAATGTTAAAAAATAAAGCACCAAACAAGTATGAAATTTAATACAAGCATAGGTTTAACTTTAAGTAGTGTAGCAGTCGTCTTTTTTATTCTAACTACTTCGTTTGTTTCAAAAAAAAATGAATTATCTATTACCAATAAAACAGATTCTCGTATAGACGAAATACATTTTGACGGAAGTGGTGATATTTTAGATGAAGATGAAGTTTTGGAACCTGGCGAAACAGTAAAAGTAGAATTTGATTGCAATCCAGCTACTAAAGACCCAAAAGCTAAAACGAAGAAAATAAAAGTTAAGTTAATTTTTGTAGGTGGTACAATTTTTAATTTTGAAGATACTATTTGTGATGGAGATTTTGTGTGGGATATTGTTAAAAATAAATAATTTAGAATGTTTCCGATAATAAAACTGGTAGATTATGCGTTTATCAGTTTTTTCTATGATAAATATATATGATAATGAATAATAACAAAGCTCATTTTATTTTTTTTGCATTGGTGATGCTATCTTTCCTACACTTTTCTTTCATGAAAAGTGCCAATGTATTGCATATTACTAATAAAACCAACGAAGATATTGATGAACTCTATTTGAATGGAGGTACAGAACTTATTGGGGAACACGAAATATTGCACCCCAACGAAACCATAGAAGTGCCTTTTGATTGCACAAAATTTAAAAAAGATACAAAAATAAAAATTCGTTTAGTACTCGAAGATGCAAAAATATACGAATATGAAGAAATAATCTGTAATGGGGATTTTGCGTGGAGTATTCAGAAAAATTGGAGTAAAAATTAGGAATTATTTTATCATTTTTTGAGTAAGTTTTATTTTGGCTGTGCATAAACACAGCCAAAATAAAAAAGAACACTATTTTTTAGGTTTCTTTATGTCTTTGTTATATAAAGAAAGTGCTTTGTTATAATTATCTACGTCCATACTTGGAATAGCAAAAACACCTATAAGCCAAACTCCCAAAGTTGAAGCTGCTGCAACATTACTCACCTGTTGTTCATTTTGTAGATATGCTACAAGACTTGTTGCAATCCCAGCTATTAGCAAACCTGTAAAAGTACGTCTTAT
>JBIKRY010000021.1:0-25382 GCA_044348925.1 Bernardetiaceae bacterium | reverse complement strand
TTTTTAGTTTTTAACTTTTTAGTTCTTAACTTTTCAGTTTTTTAACTTTTTAGTTTTTTAACTTTTTAGTTTTTTAACTTTTTAGTTTTTTAACTTTTTAGTTTTTTAACTTTTTAGTTTTTTAACTTACTAATTTATAATTTACTAACTTACTAACTGAACATAATTTACTAACTAATTTATGGCAATATTGGTATATGTGGAAACCGAAAATGGTGTTCCAAAAAAATCGTCCTTAGAAGCAGTTTGCTATGGTGCTGAAGTAGCAAAATTGTTAGGCAAAAAAGTTGTAGCAGTTGTGGCAGAAAACAATGATGCCCAATTAGCAAGTTTGGGCAATTATGGAGCAAATGAAGTATTGCAAGTAAAAAATGCAACAGATTTGCAAAGTGATGTAGTAGCTCAAATTATTAGCCAAGCAGCCAAAAAAGTAAGTGCAGAAGTGATTGTATTGTCTAAATCTACGCTAACAGATGCTGTAGCACCTATTTTGGCAGTAAATTTGGCAGCAGCAGTAGCTTCTAACGTGATGGCATTGCCTAATTTGGCAAATGGTTTTACGGTTCGCAAAGGTGTTTTTACAGGCAAAGGATTTGCTGATGTGCAATTACATAGCGAAGTAAAAGTATTGACTATCAAGAAAAATGCAGTGCCAACGGTTGCAAATGGAGATACTGCAAGTGTTTCGGTTTTGGAAATCGAAGTGCCAAAAAGCGGGGTTACAGTAACCAAAGTAGAAAAACAAACAGGTGATATTTTGTTGCCTGAAGCAGATTTGGTAGTGTCGGCAGGTAGAGGCTTGAAAGGAGCAGAACATTGGGGCATGGTTGAGGAATTAGCCAAAGTTTTAGGTGCTGCAACTGCTTGTTCTAAACCCGTATCGGATATGGACTGGAGACCACACCACGAACACGTAGGACAAACAGGTATCAAAGTGAGTCCTAATTTGTATATTGCATTGGGTATTTCGGGTGCTATTCAACACTTGGCAGGCGTAAACTCCTCAAAAGTGATTGTGGTTATCAACAAAGATGCTGAAGCACCGTTTTTCAAATCGGCAGATTATGGTATTGTAGGAGATGTGTTTGAGGTTGTGCCTAAATTAACGGCAGCTATCAAGCAAATACAATAATTTTTGAAGTAAACAAAAAATGATTAGTTTTTCAAAATCCTCAAAATTTAGAAATGCTAATCATTTTTTGTTTCCCATGCGGTTATTAATATGTTTTTGTTTGTAACAAGAAGAAATTAAATGATAGTTAATAATTTAAGCTAAGTATTTGATAATGAAGCACAAAGTTGTTAAGTTGATAAAGAAAATAATATAAATTTATTTTTGCTTGTTACTTATTTGCTATGGAAACATCTAAAATCCATTGCAAAACTGCTAAAACATTTTGTGGTGCTGTGAAGTTTAGTGGTACAAAATTTGTGTCTATATACAAATTCTTGTTTTCCAATTTCATAAAACACCAAGAAAAAGCATTAGTAACACAACCATAAATTACCTTTTTGGGCTGCCCTTTTCTTTCATTAAATAACTGAGCTGCGTACATTTCTGCACCACATTGGGCATAACCTTTCTCTATTTTCTCATCTTTTGCTTCCACTATACAGAAAATTGGGGCTGATATTTCAAGTTTTTGGGCTTCAAGAGAAAGAATAAAATCACAATAACCATTCAAATCTTTATCACTATCTACATTAAATTCGTAACCTGAAAAAGATTTAAAAGATGTAGGATTTTTTCGGCGGAGTTCTCTTAGTATTGGCGTAATTATATACTCAGATTTAGCTTTTTCTGTTCCTAATGCCTCTTGTCCAACGTCTTGTAAAAGGTCTAAAAAACTTGTGCTTGCCTCAAAAGGTGGCATATTTGTAGGTAACCACTTTGTTTGTAGGTCATTAAGGCTAAAATCATTGCGTAATTGTTCTAATTTCTTAAATTTGCTATACGACATAATTTTGTATTGTTTTCGTTTTCACAAAGATAAGAAAATTACAATAAAAAAGCTTTTGGAAAGTTTTAAAACTTTCCAAAAGACTACACTAAAACCTATTTATTTGCCAGTGAAACATCTAAAATCCACTGCAAAACTGCTAAAACTTTGTGAGGTTCTGCAAAGGTAAGCGGAATATAATTTGTATCTATATATAAGGTTTTATCTTCTAATTTCATAAAACACCACGAAAAAGCATTAGTAACGCAACCATAAATTACTTTTTGGGGATTACCTTTTCTTTCATTAAACAGTTGGGCTGCATACATTTCTGCACCACATTGTGCATAACCTTTGTCAATTTCCCCATCTTTTGCTTCTATCAAACAGAATATTGGAGCTGTAATTTCTGCTTTTTTGGTTTCGGCTGATAACATAAAATCACAATAACCAGTTAAATCTAATGTTTTTTCTACATTGAACTCAAATCCAGAAAAATAACTAAATAAATTTGGATTAGCTCTTTTTAATTCTTTCAAAATAGGAACAACTATACTTTCAGATTTAGCTTTTTCAGTAGTTAAGGCTTCTGTTGCAGCTTCTCGCAAGGCTTCTTTCAAAAATAAACTTATAGAATTAAAGGGCTTAATAGTTTCAGGTAGCCAACTATCCATTATATCATTGATAGCCAATAGATTTCGTAACTGCTCTAATCTCTTAAATTTGTTATACGCCATAGTTTTATTCATTTCATTTTCACAAAAATAGGAAAATTACCTTAATAATTTGTAGAATTTTTGTAAAATTTACTCAACAAAAAACGCCGCAAGAGTTTTAAACTCTTACGGCGTTAATTACTCCTTACTTCTCAACCTCAACCCTTATCCCTCCGAATGACTACTAAATTCAAGAGCATACATACATTGAATAAAAATCAAAAATTTAGAAGAAATTATCTTTTTATTGAACGAGAAAAGCAAATAATTTTGTAATTTTGTGTAATATTAACGATATTATAAATATGCAAGTTTCCATAAAACAACCTTTAAGCAATGTTCAACTCGAACTTTTAAAAACATTTTCGCACCAATTATCAGAAAATGATTTGGTAGAATTGCGAAAAATGCTTGCCTTGTTTTTTGCACAACGCCTGATAAAAGAGGCTGATAAGGTTTGGAATGAAAAAACTTGGACTAATGAAGACGTAGATACAATGCTTGTAACCAAAATGCGTAAAAGCAAGTAGTCAAATGGAGAAAATAGTTTTAGACACTAACGTATTATTAGTTTCAATTTCAAGCAAATCTAAATTACATTGGATTTTCAAAAGCCTATTAGCTGGCGAATATATTTTGTGTGTTACAACAGATATTTTGTTGGAATATTCCGAAATTATTACACAACAAATGGGAGTTTTGGCAAGTGCAGATGCTTTGGGCGTAATTGAAAACCTACCAAATATAGAACGGATAACAAGCTATTACAAGTTTGGATTACTCAAAGATGATGACGACAATAAATTTGTCGACTGTGCTGTTGCTTGCAATGCAAGTTTTATTGTTTCTCACGATAAGGATTTTAATATTTTGAGGCAAATAGATTTTCCAAAAGTCATAGTTATTGATACCGAACAGTTTAGGCAAATATTAGAAAAATAATTTTAATCTAAAAAACATACTTTCCAAGTCTTGAAGACTTAGAAAGTTTAATCAATTTTTTTACTTTCCAACCTCAACCCTTATCCCCTCCGAATGACTACTAAATTCAGGAGCATACATACATTGAATAGAGGTAATGTTAAATCAACTTTTATGCTTTATCAATTCTTCAACTAATTGAAAAACTGTTGTTGAAGATTCTTCTTTTGCAGGATTAGCACGACTTGGGTCTTCATCTTTCCATTTATTTAAAATACTCTCAGCTCTTTCAATAGCTAAATCTTGACGTGTCTTCCCTGTTTTTGCATCTATTACTACTTGTAGGGTTTCAAAAATTTCTTCACTAATCAATTTGCTGTCCTTATCATAAACTAAGCCCAATAAATTTAGATAACCATTGATTTTATCATAATATGAACTCCTGTGTAAACTTCCTAAATGATTTTCAAAATGTAAAAGCAACCAATATTCAAATGCTTGATTAGAATATGCTACACCAAAGCCCAAACTTTCAGCCTTTTTGATGTAATTGTTAAAATTTACACTTTTCTTCGGATTACTTGGCAATGGGTCGTGGTCAAACACACACCACACTTTGGTGAAAGGTTTACCTTTTTGCTTCTCCGAAACTTGTATTTTTCTTGCCTTTGCCACAATAGTTTTTGGGTCTGTGCCTCTTGGTTTAATACCTGTTGGTGCAGGTATTACCTCAATAGTAATATTTTGGTATCTAAGAATACGTCTAAATTGTTCAAAATAAGATTTTTCTGTATTTTTACCCTCACAAACAATTAGTATTTTTGCAGACTGCGAAAGTATTGGTGCTTGCCTTTCTAAAATAATTTCACCTCTCTTACGTTTTTTAGCTTCCTCCTTAGTTCTCTTTGCCTCTTTTCTTTGAATTTTCTGCTCCTCTTTTTTGTTCTTCATTTTCATAGCAAAGCTAATTTATTGGTTTAGAATTTTACCAAAGTCCCCCAAAAACGGAATAGCTCCATATTTTCCTGCAATATAGTTTTTTTCGTAATTATCATCTTTACGAATATTTTTAAAATCTGCCAAAGAATATAAAGTAGCTGCCCCATAATGATTTTTTTCTGTAAACCAGATTTGGTCACGTCTAAATAATTCAGCATCAGGGCTTAATAAATTGGTATTGTGTGTATTAAAAATTAACTGGGCATTTTTAGGATTTGTAATATTAGAATTAAATAATTCCACAATTTTACAAACCAAATTTGGGTGTAAAGTTGCATCTAATTCATCAATTACAAAAATATATCCATTAAGCAAACTATCCAAAATGGGTGCAGATAAGGCAAAATATTTTTCTGTACCAGACGATTCATCATCATTCATTGAAAATTCTACTTGTCCAATATACTCTTTAAATTCATTATATTGTTTATGAAACGTAACCACATCTGAATAAATTTTTGTTTCTTTTCCTTCATTATTTTTCAAAATGAACTCTTGTACTTGTTTCGGTAATTCTTCTAAACCCATTAATTTGGGCTTTAAATCTTGAATACTTAAATCTGCATCTTTCAAAAAATCAATAATTTTATTTTTGAAAACCTTATCTTCCAATTTACTTGCGGTATAACCCAGATAATTATTCGGATTTAATCCTTCAATTATTTGCCAATTTTCTGTAATCCAATGAAACACTTTTTTTGCAGTTTTTTCATTTTCTACATCAGCTTTTGACAACAACAAGGTATTTTCTTTCACTCTGTCATTATCAATTAGGCTTTTAACTTTAAATTTCGTTTTGTTATATTCAAATTTCTGTTCTTCTCTATAAAATAACTCTGTTTCTTTGGGTTTGCCATTATTTTGTCGCATAAAAAGCCATTCCGAAATAATTTTTTCAGTTGTAACTTCAAAACCATACCGATACATTTCATTTTCATACACAAAAATAACTTCAAACATCGAAGGTTCTTTTTCTTTTACTGTACTCAATTTGAAAGGGTCAGTATTAATTCTTTTATTACTTTGGTAATTTGCAGAGTTTTCTACAAAGTTTTTCATAAATAACATTCCCTCCACTAACTTACTTTTTCCGCTTGCATTTGCCCCATAAACTACTGCACTTTTGAGCAAATCATAACCAAAACCCGAAGAAAAAACATTTTTTTCTTTCAATGTGTCGTCTTTTGAAGCAACCATACTTAGTTTAACTTCTTCGGCAAAAGTTTTGTAGTTTTTAACAGAAAATTCAATTAGCATAAAATAAAATCGTTTTTTGAAAAATATTTACAAATATTATACTTATTTTTATTAAATACAAAATAAATGTGTATTTTCTTTAACAAAAAATTCCTAAGGGTTTCTAAAACCCTTAGGAATTAAATTTTACTTCCCAACATCAACCCTAATCCCCTCCGAATGACTACTAAATTCAGGAGCATACATACATTGAATAGAGGTAATGCCATTAGAGAAATTGCCCTCGTGGGTAATACGCAAGGATTTATTAAAGTTATTTACTATTCTCAATAATTTTTTCTGCTTGATTTTTTCTTACATCTCGAAGTTCAAAAGAATAAATAGCGTCTTCGGCAGAACCAAGATAATCAGATAATCCTGTTTTTACACTTTTGTCCTGAACCGCAATAGGTTTATAAAAAGTAAGAAGTGCTTTTGCTTTATTAGACTGCTTTTGTGATAAATAATGCTGAACAAAAACATCTAATAAATCATTAATAAATTCACTACAAGCATTATAATCTTTGTTAATATCCATTTTGCCAGAGGTGCTATATGTTTCAGAACATTGATACTCGGAAATTACAGATTTAGCTTTTTCCTCAAATGCTATTGCTTGTTTAGTGTTTTCTTTGCTTTTATTTAGCCAAAAAATACTTTCAGCTTTTACAAGTTTTCGCATATTTTGAGATTTCTGCTTATTTTTATCCTCTTCTGAGGCAAAAAGTGGAATTTCTTTATCAAGAAATAGTCTGGCTCTCTCAAAATCATAAATACTTATACAGCCATCTATATCTTGACATTTTGATGCTTCTAAACTTTTTGCTAATTTTTCTTCTTGTTCGTTAGAGTTCATTTCGTCTTTCCTTTCTAATTCAATAGCTTTATTTTCAGCTTCTATTTTTTTGCTTTCTTTTGCTAATATTATTTTTTCTTCCTCAGACATTGTGAGAGTTTGAATTGTACCTAACAAGAATAATATAAGTAGTACTTGTTTCCATAATTTTAACTTACTAAACCAATTCCAAATAGTCTTCAACATATTTAGTATTAAGTTTTTTATTTTTAATATTTTATTATTTTTTTCATATTGCTGTAGTTTAGTTATCAACAATAATTCAAGTTCGTGTTCATCTATACCAAATGTATGAGCTTTTCTTTGCAATACTTGTTTTTCCTCTGATGTAATAGTGCCATCTATTAAAGCTGCATCAATCAGTTTTTCTAAGTCCGAAGGTATCATACAAATTGTTGTTAAGTGTTATATAAAGTTAGTTCAAATTTTTTTTGAATTTATATTGAAAATATTGATTAGATTTAGTTAACAAAATTATATTATGTCAATGAAATCTACTGCTCCCAAAACATTTTTCGTTTTGCCTTTTCTGTATCTGCTGCATATTTTGCTTGTGCCACACCAACAGTGGAAAAATTGTTAATAAAATTATTTGATATTTGTTGTATTGTTTCCATTTTTTTATTACGATAAGCTACATCATCACTATATTTTTGCATTTCAAAATCCCATTTTTTCTTTTCCTCTGGTTTCAGTTGTTTAATTTGGTAGTTTACAAGTTGTTCTGCTTCACCAAAACATTTTGCATTTTTAGGTATTTCGATATAGTAAACTAATGCTTGCTCAATATTATAGCTTATAAGTTCCGATTTCATTTGTGATAATTTCTGCTTGCAATCTCTATCTATTATTTTAGTATAAATAGGTTCTACAATTTTTATAGCTTTATCAGTACAATCACCACAATATGGTGGAATAGTAGTAATTTCCATAATAGCTTCCTCATATTTACCTTGCCTATCTAATAACATTGCTTGTTTTAAAATATATTCACAATTTTTATTATAAAATTCTATGATTTTCTCTTTCCCTTTGGTAAGGCTTGTTGTAAAAGCATCATTGTCCTTTAAATTCAAATTGTTAAATCCTATTTTGAAAGCCTCGCTTTCTGTTTCTCCTACTCCTTTGAATTGTGTTGAATATGATGAGAATAATGTATTTGTTTGTATATCTCCCACAAAAAAAGTTATTTCATAATTTATAACATACATTGTTGGGGCAGTTGTAGTTATATTCTTACTAAGTTCAACAATGGTTGGAATAAGTACAAAACGAGGATTAATAGCAAAACCACCTAAACCATTTTTTGTTAATTGCTGGTTTAGCCTTGTTTCTAATAATTTTTGTGCAGATACACTAAACGTATTATTAGGAATAAATACACTTAATTGTAGTAGAGGATAATTATCTACCAAAGAAAGACTTGTGGTTTGGCTATTTACAGGAACTTCATTGTATTCTTTTATACTTGTATTTTCGGTTGTGCTTGGTTTCTGAGTAATTAAAACAGACTTTTCTTTATCATTTTTACAACTAATGCAGAAAAATAATAGTAGGGAAACAATACTTAAAAAGACAACTTTCTGCATAAAATAAATAAATTAAGAGTAAGGAAATAATGGTTATTTATAGAATTAGCATAACTCATTTATAATAACTAAATACTATTATAAATTAACTTTCTTATTATTTTATAGTAATATGTGCATCTCCTATACTTTGAGTAAGATTTTTTGCTTTAATCTCACATTGTTGATTAAGCATTTTTCTCAAATCATTGGCAAAATCATACGCAGAGTATTGCAGTCCATCTTGTGTATGTGTGTAAATACGTACATTCGTAAAACGTAGTTGTTTATCCGTTGATTTTACGGGTTTGAAAGTAGAGTTTATTGTATTCTTTTTCAGCCACTCACGAATTATATCGCCATATTCTTTATTCTGACAATAATCGGATAAGCTAAAACTACTTTCATTTGCCACTGTAATTCTTACAGTTATTTCGACGCCATTGGAAATAATATCTTGAAAATGCTTTTTAATTTGATTTTGTAATTGAGGCAATTCATTTTCTATCATAATGTTTAAAGTTCCTATCTCTAACTGCTCTCCTTGTTGAGTTATAGCATTTTGAATACTTGCAATAGATTTATTAGTATAGGCATCAAATACTGTTATATTATAAATAAAGTTAGTTTTATAACTACGACTTGTAGTATTTGCTTGTATATCATAATCTATGTCAATAATGAAATCAGGTTTAGCTGTTGTTAGTAAAACACTTTTTAAATCATTAGCAATATTATCTATTTCGTCAGTAGCTTTATCGTTATCTATTTGTTTGAGTTGCTGCTCTAAATTATCTAATGGATAGCCTGATTTTGAAAATTCTTTTTCTATGCTACTCACTAAAAAACGTAGATTTAATTCATTAGCAAAAACTTTCCGATAATCTCTAATAAAAACAGTTTTACCTTCTTGGTCTATCTCTTTTAAGCAAGATAATCTTTTCAAAAGGGCATCTGAGGGTAATATCATTATAACAGGTTTTTGCTGCTTAATAATATTGGCTTCTTGTTCATTAACAATGGGAATAACATTTTCATCTTTTTGTAATTTTTCCGATAAATTTTTACTTTCATTACTGCAAGAAAAATTTATAATTATCAAAAATACTAATAAAATGCAATCTAACTTACTATTTATATAACTAAGTAAAAACATAGACATTATTTTAAAATTTAATATTTGCAAATTTCCAAAATAATACTACTTTTACACAACAAAAGCACTAAAACATAGTGCAATAAAAGTTCCTAACTTAGTGTAAAAAACTTACGTATATGATAGATATTGGAGCAAAAATCAAACATTTTAGAGATATAAAAGGTTTTTCGCAAGACCATATGGCTATAAAATTAGGAATGAGCCTAAAAACTTATAATAATTTAGAAAACGAAAAAACAAAAATAGATACCAAAAAAATACAACAAATTGCTCAAATTTTAGAAGTAAATTGGTTGGAATTATTGAGTTTTGGAGAGAAAATAACGCAAATAAATAGTAATGTAATTGGAGATAACAATACAAATAGTAATCCTGTAATTTATGCAAATCTGACCGATAAAGACCTTATTCACATCATAGATAAATCTCGACAAGAAAACAGTTTTTTGAAAGAAAAAATCAAAGACTTAGAAAAGATTATTTCTTTAATGGAAACAAAACAAGTGTAATTTTTATATAAAAAATCCTTTCAGTTCATCACCAAAAGGATTTTATAATTTCGCCAACGTGGTGTGTACTGCCTAAGCATCTCCCACTGCAAACGTCCTAAACGGTTGGCTACTTTGTTACAAAGATAGAAAAATAAAGTAATTACAATTACAAGCGAAAAGAAAAAACTGTATAAGAAAAACCGTTTAGTCTTCAAAACTATGTTTATTAGAAAAGGTTAAATAACAAAAAACCTATAAGGTTTTTAAAACCTTATAGGTTTAATATTTTTACTTCCCAACCTCAACCCTAATCCCCTCCGAATGACTACTAAATTCAGGAGCATACATACATTGAATAGACGTAATACCATTCGAGAAATTGCCCTCATGGGTAACACGCAATGGATATTCAAAAACGTAAGTCCCTTGTGGCAACCAACCAATAAAGAAGTTTGTCGAGGCATCTTTTGTGGCTTCGTAATAACCCAAACCACCTTGATAACGATAACCCGACAGCACATTTACAGGCTCAAAACAACTTGCACGCATATCTTTCAAATGCACATATTCCATTGCCCTATCCACACGAATTTCGATACGAACTTTCACCAAATCACCAACTTTTAACACATTTTTGTCGGTTAATAGGCTTAATTCTAAACCTTTATCCGTATTTTTCTGTAAAAACAACTGTTTGTTAATTTTCAACGGAGTTTCGGCAGGTGTAATTTTGTCTAATTGTTCAAAATATTGCCAATACATTCCACCCCAAGCCACAACATTATTAGGATTTGTAACCGTAATTTTGCCCATTTCAGGCGTAATTTCGCTGCCACTCCACGAAGTTTTGAAATAACCTGTGCCTGCATCAGGTTGTATGCCTTTCATTTTTAGGCTTTCTTCGGTTATTTTTTCTTTGCCAACTGTAACTTCTGCCAATTTGCTATCTGCCAACCAGTCTGTACCTTGCAACAACAAAGCATAACAAGCCTCCGTAGTAGCTTTGGTCGTTTTCCAGTCTTGCGTTTGCTTTTGTTTCAACAACCAAATTTTCATTTCATCAACACTTGCAACGTCTTTTGCAACTTCTCCAAAAGCCTCAATTAACAAAGCCTGTGTTTCAATCGGTGCTTGATACCAATAATAACCATTCATCATATCTTTCCAATACATTCCCAATTCTTCGTGATGTAATGCCTTCTCCTTCAAGGAGTTAAGGATAGAAACAGCAATTTTTTCTTTGTTTTTATCAGCCAAATTGCCATTATCAAAACGGTGCGAAGCTAAGGAAATCATACCTTGCATATAAATTCCGTTCTCTAACCAATACTTGCGAACTTGTCCCAAATAATAACTTACTGCTTCTTTTGAACTGCTTGCAATTTCCATTTCCACAAAGAAACTACGAGTATAGAGGTAGTGAATTACATCAGTTCCTGCACGTTGTTCCTCCAATTTTAGCTTGTTTTCTTTGCAATATTTCACTAATCTATCGTAATCTTCCTTAATTCTTGCGTCAAGATAAGGAATGGCTTTGTCGGTAATATTCTTTACTTTATTCGCATTGTTACCTGTATTGACAACGCCCAATTTTTTCAAATGTCCAATACCACAAACAATGTGTTGCGTTATCCAACGACTATCAGGCATACCATCAAACCAAGGAAAACCACCATTTGAAACCTGCATTTTCTCCAATTTTGTCATTGCCCTGTCCAATTCTGAACCCATACGCAACAAATCAAAGAGCAAACCAACTCGTTTTTTACGTTCTGTTTCATTTTGTCCTTGTATCACCCAAGGAGTTTCTTCGAGCATCAAGGCTTTCAATTCTTGATTTTTTTCCAAATTTGAAACCAATGCTTTGCTATCTGGCGTGTTTTTCCAACTATCAAAAACGGCTTTGATTTTTGGGCTTGAATTGGCAATGTGCGAAGCAATGCTATTGGCATAAAAACGGCTAAAAGTCTGTTCTGCACACTCATACGGATATTCCATTAAATAAGGCAGAGCCTGAATAGCATACCAAGCTGGATTAGACGTAAACTCCAAAGTCAATTTATGATTTCGCAAAGTTGTCGATTTATTTTCGGCTAACTTGTTGAAAGTGAACTGTTTAGTTTCTTTGCTACGCACAGGCAAAGGCAAAGTTTCTATAACTAACATTCTATTGGTTAGTACAGGCAAAGTCATTTCTTCGCCATCAGAAAAACTGCCTGCCTTCGCCACAATTTTATAAGTCAAAGCCTGCACACTTTCTGGAATGGCAAAAGACCAAGAAACTGAACTACTTTGTCCTGCCAAAACCTTAAAATCTTTCAAATTTGCAATATTTTCAAGTCCTTGCGGTGCTTTTGAAGTCAAGGCATCTAACAATTCCAATTTCACTTGTCCACTCAATTCTTTATCTGACAAATTCGTAATTTTTGTACTAAACACAATTTTGTCATTTTCTCTAAAAAATCTCGGTGCATTTGGCACAAGCATCAAATCTTTTTGCGTTACCAAACTATTTTCCACAAAACCATATTTCAAATCTTTGGTATGTGCAAAACCCAACATTTTCCACTTCGTCAAGGCTTCGGGAACTGTGAATTTCACCACAATATTTCCTTCATTATCTGTCTGCAAATGAGGTTCAAAAAACGCAGTTTCATTAAAGTTTGTGCGGACTTTAACATCACTAAAATCTTCTGTTACTTTTTCGGGTTCTTTTGGTTTATTAGCATTTGCACCACCAACAGTTGTTACAGAATAAGATAATTGTCTTGTACTTTTTTCCGAAGCCAAAGCTGTAACTACAACTTCATTTAATTTTGCTTCTTCCATTTCTCCTCCTACCATACCAGCATCATCATAACTATCTTCTTCTCTCTCTCCTCCATTTTTAGCTTTTTTCATTGGTGCAGCCATACTTCTCATACTTTCACGTTTGCCACCTTTACTACCATAATAATAGGTATATTGCCAAGAATTTAAGTTAAACTCAAACCAATTTAAGTTATCATAATAGCGTTGAACAGGTGAATAATAGCCCGAAGGATAGCTAACCAAAAAAGCACCATTTTCAGTTTTGAAACCGTAACCATTCCAATTGGGAGTCAAATAATTATAGTTTAAATAATCAAACATAAAATTATTTTTAGCAAAAGCATCAAGCGAAGCATCATATAGCGTTGCCACCATTTCTGCCATCATTTTATCACCTAATTTTGGTTTGATTTTGATTTTCCATTCTTCTTGTTGCCCAGGTTGCAATTTATCTCTAAAAGTTTCAAAACTAATATCGAGGTCTTTGTTGGTATAAGGAACAGAAATTAAACTTTGGAATTTATACTCACGACCATTATAAACTGCAACACCAATAACCGAAATATTGCCACGATAACTTTCTATTATCGGAATTTCTATGATTTTTTGGGAATTTGACAACGCAATTTCTTGTTTTGACAACAAACTGCTGCCTTGCCAAATTTCATAACGCAACATAAAATCATTGTAACTACTTGATACTAAGATTTTTGCAGTTTCGCCAACTTCACAACTTGCTTTTAAAGCTATAAATTCAAAATCTGTTGGCAAATTTGGTTTGCTATCTTGTGGGTTGTAAACAGTAAAATATTTTTCATATTCTACAGTTTCGCCAAACACATCTTTCCCTTCAATTCGCAAACAATAAGCACCTGTTTTTAAGGTTTTTAAGTCTGTTAATTCGGGCTTGTCTGTGTTAATTTCGCTAGTTGCAAGCTGCGTTTTTGCCCAATTTTCCATTTTGTCCTCGTTTTGGAAAACGTCATTTGGAAAATCTTTTTCAAATTCGGCTTGGGTAATGTAAAATTTATCTGGTCTTGCCCAATAGCAATTTCGCAAAATACGATTTGGCGTTGCAAGTTGCGATAAAGTATAAGTTCCATTAAATTTTTCGGGTTCTCCGTTCAAATTTTTCACTGTAAACTTGTTAGGTTTTTCGAAACCTACTAAGTTTTTATCTTGTATATTTGTCGAAATTTCTATTGCCTTGTAACCCACACTCACCGTTTTTTCTCCGCTTTGTGTTTCGCCATTTAAGTCCGTAATGTCCGCATAAACGGTGTAAGAAAAAACAGGATTTGTAGCTTTATCAATAGTCAAATCTGGCACCGCATCAAAAATAACTTCAAATCTTCCTTGTGCATCTGTTGTTGCAATTCCGTTTGCAATTTCCATTTGTGGAGAACTTGGTGCAGAAACCCACCACCAACGCCAATACGGAAAACGTGCCTTGCGGACAACCCGATATTTGACTGCTGCATTGTCGATATTTGCACCCGAATAGGCTTTTCCTTGTCCAATAATCGTAACTTTTTCACCTAATTTGTAGGGCTTAATACGCTTGTCAAGGTCTTCGACCATTGCCAACGTATTAGGGAAAACCACTTCAAATTTTGGTCTTTTGTATTCTTCCACTCTGAAATTATATTGCGAATTGCCATTATCACACTGCAAATACATCATACCTGTAAGCCTGCCCGTAGGTGCAATAAAACTTCCTGATGCTGTTCCATATTCGTTTGTCGTCAATTCCAATTTGCTAACTTCTTGATAATTAACATCTAAGAAACGTATAGTAATAGCAGTATTTGGCAAAATATTTGTTTTTTGGCTAGTAACTTCGTTATTTCCACTTTTTGCAACTGCCAAAATCTTAAAATAAATAGGTTGCGAAGGTCTATAAATTGCCCTATCTGTAAAGAAAAAAGTTTGATATTCTGTATAATTTGGTTGTTGATAAGGCACATTGACATAAAAATTATTGTCAATTAATAATTTATCTTTGTCATTTTTTGTATTCGTTAGCGAAACTCTGAAACTGTTATTTCTTTCATCTTTTCGAGGACTAACCGCAAAAAAACCCTTGTCATCAGTCATTTTTTCGCCTAAATTTTTGTATTCATATTTACGAGAACTGTAATTATATTCGTTACTTTCGAGCAATGCTTTTACTTTTGGCAATGGTTTTCCTGTTAATCTGTTGAGTACAAAAAATTCTTCTTCGCCTGTTTTAGCATTTTTTCGGCTAATAAAACTCATATCTGACACCTGAAAATTGATGTAAGAATTTGGCAATTCTTTGATAGAAAATTTATTGCTTTCACAAGCAATTACCACATATTCCCCGTATGGCAATGCAGGAATTTTAATCTCAAAACTATGCGAATGAAAGTCGTTATCTTTTAATAATTCGCCTGAACTTTCAAATTGTGCAACTGTTGCTTGGTTAAGTTGTTGCAAATAATATTTTTTAAGATTTTCGTAATAGTCTTCTTGTTTGATATTTCGCAAATCTTCTGAACTAATTTTTGCCACTCTAAAATATAATTTCGGAATATTTCTCGAAGTTACCAACATTCTTTGTGCTGTGTTGGCTGCTGTAACTTCCTCCATTTGCAAGCTAAAACTTTGCGTTTTTATCTTGGTAATCAAGGAGTTAGCATTAGTAGCAGCGTAAGTACCTGAGTATTTTTTGCTCACTTCCTCACAAATTTGCATAGCCTTGATATAGCCCAAACGAAAATCCTCACTTTGTCCTTTTGTGTAACTTTCGGCTTTTGAGTTCCAATATTCCGCAATATTCATTTCCACCTCTCCCACTAATTTTGAATTTGCATAATTCGTTTTCATCTGTTGCAAAGCTGCCAAATACGCCACATCTTTGTTTTGCAAAACAGAATTTTTATACACAATTTCTATCCGTTTTAAATCCAAATCCAACAGAGCATCGAGTTCCGAAAAAGGCAAACTTACCAAGTCTTTAAGACTTGGTAAGTCTTTGGAGCTTGACAAGTTTTTTTCCAAACGAAACTTTGCCAAATCTTGCAAAATTTTCACACCTTGCAACAACAAATTTGTTTCGTCTTTGCTCTCAATTTTGAAGTTTGCAAACTCCGTAATCGGTGCAAAATAAATAGGTTCTGCCATTGTGTAAGCAAAAGTTGGTTTTGCCAATCCAGCCTCAGAGTTCACAAAAAAATCTACTGCACGATGAGCCAAAAATTCATACAAAGTAGGTCTTAACTCACGAAAACGATATTTAGCAAACTCCTCTTTTGTAATATACTTAGCGTCACCCAAAATTTCTCGGTAGATATTGAGTTCTGTTTTCTTCAAATTATCAACATCACTAATTGCCAAATAATGATTTTTTATTACCGCCAAAGTCAATTTTTCAATATCCCAAGTCCGAATATCTTTCTGCACAAAATCCACTACGGTAGTACGGTTTTGAAATTTCCAACGATTTTGCGTGTAATACGACCAATACGTTTCTGCCAACATCGAATGTAGCACAGGTTTTATAGGAAAACTTGCCTTTTCTACCTCAATTTCAAGGCTTTCAATCAATTTTGCGATAGCATCTTCCTCTTTATTTTCAAAAAATTTCATTTTGAAAATCACAGCTTTTACAAATTGGTCGGCGTTATTTTCTTTTTTCGCCTTTTCGTAAATATCCGCAGTTTTTTTGTAGGCACTTTCAACAAGTCCTTTCTGTTCGAGGCTGTCGACCTCTTTCCAGAGTTTGTCGTAATCTTTTAAAAAGAAGTTTAGCATATCGTTGTTGGTTTTAAGCCCCCCAACCCCCGAAGGGGGAGTTTTTGTTTTGGTGGAATTTTTTGTTCCCCCTTTGGGGGTTAGGGGGCTTTTCTGTGCCAATAATGGCGTTGTTGTTATGGCTAATGTGATGATTAGCAATAAGTTATAAAAAAATATTCGTTTCATATAATTACGGTTTTATATAAAGATGTTGTAAGATAGGAAATTCCACAAAAGGAAAGGGGAAATTTTTGAGATATTCCATAAAATTGTAAATTAAAGCCTAAGTTTTTAAGAAAACAGCTTAAATGATGTTATTATTTGAAAAATAGAAATAACTTTGTTTTCTAATTAATTTGACAATTCAATGAACTTAAAAGCAATAAAGATTTGTCGTAATAAAGGCAAAGAAAATGAATGGAATATTGGTGGTAACCAAGTTGATAAATGGCTTGATTTTGAAAATATCAACTTAATAGTTGGCAAAAACGCATCAGGAAAAAGCCGTACTGTTGATACTATTAGACATATTGCTGATTTGTTTTCAGGAGATAGAAAAATATCTGATTTAGAATATAATACTGCAATTTTTGAACTTCGCTTTGAAAACGGCAAAGAAATTATTGACTATTGCCTCGAATTTGAAGATGAAAAAATTATTCAAGAGATTTTACTTGTTGATGGGCAAAGAAAACTTAATCGCAAAGAAGGGAAACTCTTTTATGAAGGAGCAAATGATGAATTAGATTTTCAAACTGATGATGATATTTTGGCCATTACTAAAAGAGATAAAATACAACATTCTTTTTTTGAAAAACTATATTACTGGGGCAAAAATCTTAGTCATTATAGATTTGGAACTTATTTAGGAAAAGATATTTTGCTAAGAGATATAAATTTAATTAAAGATAATGATGAGATAGATTTTAAAAATACAAATAAAGTAACAGAAGTTTTTTATAAAGGTAATAAAAATAAATCTATACCAAATTTCGAGAAAATAATTATTGAGGATATGCAACAAATAGGCTATCCTATTTCTAAAATTGATACAAAACTAAAACTTATTCCAGCTTTTGGTATTACAGTACAGGAGTGTGATTTACAGGATATTACAGACCAAATTGAAATGTCGCAAGGAATGTTTAGGGCTTTGTCTTTACTCATTCAACTTAATTACTCTCTACTAACCAAAACCCCAAGTTGTATTTTAATAGACGACATTGGAGAAGGTTTAGATTATGAAAGGTCGCAAAGTTTAATAAACTTAATTATCAAGAGAGTAGAAAATAATGATGCTTCTGTGCAAGTGATAATGACTACAAATGATAGGTTTGTGATGAATAATGTACCTTTGAAATATTGGTCAGTAATCAGACGAACATCAGGAAAAGCTATATTTTATAACTATAAAAATTCAAAAGAAACTTTTGATGATTTTTCACTAACAAGGTTAAATAATTTTGAGTTTTTTTCTACTGATTTTTTTGAGAAAGGTTTTGAGGAATACGTAAAAGATGTAGAATAATGAAAAAAATAGCATTTTTTGTAGAAGGAGAAACAGAATACTACTTTGTGAGCCAATTACTCAAAGAAATAGCAGGAGCAAAAAATATTAATATTTTTGCTGATAAACTTTCGGGAGGTGGCAAAAAACAACCTATTAGAACAGCTACTTTTACCTTAGAAAGTACAACTAATCCACTTGCAAAATACGAGGCTTTAATTAGGGTTTCAGGTACTGATAATCGTGTAGATACAGATATAGAGGATTTTCATCAAGATTTACAAAGGACAAATAGCCAAAGTGAATATTCTTTGATTATCGGACTTCGAGATTTGAAGGGGCAAAAACCTGATTTAAGCCCAACAACTTTATCTGATTTACCTAAAATGGAGCTTGCAGCCAAAGTAATTATAAGAAATTGTGTATTAAGGCATCTTATTCCTACAAGTATCATTATTGTGGTTTATGAAATTGAAGCGTGGTTTTTAGCAGAATGTACGCATTACGAAAAAATTGATGCAACTTTGATAAATCCTTTAATTATTTCTACTATGGGTTTTAATCCTTGTATTGATGATATGACTTTGCGACCTGAACCTGCAAAAGATTTGCACGCAATTTATCAATTAGGTACACCCAAAAAAGCATATCATAAAACAGCACCACAAGTATCAAGAACTGTAAACTGTTTAGATTACGCCAATCTATACTTAAATGTAAGAAATAAAATACCAAAATTAAACGAATTGATTACTAAAATTGATAATTTTTTGACGTAATTAGTGAAGTTTTGTAATTTTTCCTAATTTTTTTATAGGATAGGAGTTGAAACCCCTGTCCTATGAAAAAACAGAATAATTATCAAATCAAAGTTTCAACCCATTTTATTTCCTCCTCAAAAATTTCATCTTCTTGGTCTATTTCTTGGTTTCTCCTAAGTTGCACAAGTGCAAAAAACAAAAGAAATTAGCCAATTAAAAAACCTCCTCATCCACTTTGTTAAAGTATGGTTAATTTTTTTAGTATTTTTTTTACTAATATTACTAAAGTTTTAAAAAAAGATTATATATTTAGCGTTGTTTTAGTATTATCTTTATACAAAACCTCATATTACGATAATACATCTAACTAATTTACCTTAATTTTAAATTTACGAATATGTTTACATTATTCAAGAAAGTCTATCATGGGACTTCACACAAAAAAGGTGCTTTACGGACTCTGCTCGGTATTGCAGCCTTTGGCTTATTGCCTACCTTAGCATCTGCCCAAAATGTAACTGTGGCAGGTTCTACAGGAGCAAATGGCAGTTATGCCACGCTCAAAGCAGCCTTTGATGCTATTAATGCTCAAGCAGTACAAGCTGGTAACAATATCACAGTGGATATTGTAGGCAACACGGCTGAAACTGCAACCGCAGCCCTTAATCAACCAGCCACAAGCTCGTGGGCAAGTTTGATTATCAGACCTTCAGGAGGAGCAGCACGAACCATTACAGGGAGTATCAATGCTGCTGCCTTAATCAACCTAAATGGTGCGGACAATGTAACCATCGATGGTTTAAATACTGGCGGTAATGCTCTTACTATCCAAAATACGAATGGTGGCTCACCAAGTGTAATTCTTTATAACAATGATGCCCTTGGTAATACATTAACCAATACAACACTGCAAAGTAGTACACAAGCACTTGGTGGTGCTATTATTAGTTTTGCGGGTGGGGTAGCCACAGGTAATGACAATAATACTGTAAGTAATTGTGTCATTCAAGGTATAGGGGCTTTATTAGGTACTAATTCGGGCATTCTGTCAAGTGGCACTACAGGTTTTGCTAATGACAACTGTTCTCTATTAAATAATCAAATCATTGATATATTCAATGAAGGAGCTACAGCCAATGGTATCAATTTGAATACCAATACAAGTGGTTGGACGGTTACAGGCAATCGTATTTTTCAAACAGCCACAAGAACAGTTACCACCAGCAGTACCTACAACGGTATTTTTGTAAGTAATTCAGGTACAAACTTTACAATTAATAACAATGTCATTGGTTTTGCAAATGCAGCAGGTACGGGTGTTACAACCTACGCAGGTACAGTGGCTACAAGATATGTAGGTATCAACTTTTCGGCAGGTGCAGCAGGTGCTAACACCATTCAAGGTAATACTATTGCAGGTTTTGTATTAAATACAAGTAGTGGAGCAAGTACTGGCAATGGTATTTTTTCAGGAATTACGGTTACTGGTACTTGTAATGCTACGGCTACAGGCAATACGATTGGTTCAACTACAGGTACAGGTAGTATTACCACTACTACAACTACTACTGGTGGTTTAACAGTTGGTATCAATGACGCAAGTAGTGGCACTGTTAGTATGACTAACAATAATATTGGTGGCATAACTGCCAATGGATCTTCGGCAACTATTGCAGCAAGCATTACAGGTATTCAAGTTTCGGCAGGTACACCTACCATTACAGGAAATACCATTGGTAGTACTACAGTTGCTAATAGTATAAACTCAGCAACTTCAGGTACTTTAAACCAGTTAGTTACAGGTATAGAAGTTTCATCAACTGTAGCTAATACGACTAATATTTCTGATAACACAGTAGCTAATTTAGTGCAAGCAGGTTCAGGTACATCAGCAGCAATAAGAGGTATTTCTTATTTTGGTAGTGGTGCAATTACCATTAGTCAAAATACAATTACTAACTTATCTGGCTCCACAGCCAACATAGCTAATAGTAATAGTAGCACAGCTATTCAAGGTATTAGGGTATGGGCAAGTACAAGCATTGGTGTAACGATTAGACAAAATACAATTAGTGCTTTAAGTGCAACTAATACAGGGGCAAATGCGGTAATTGTTTCTGGTATAGGTACTCAAGATGCTAGCATATTAACGGTTAGTAGAAACCGTATTTCAAACCTCCAAAATGCATCGACAGGTACAACAGCAACTGCACCACCAAGAGCAATAGGTATTCTAATGTTTTCTGGTTTTGGGACAGGTAATGTATCAAATAACATGATTTCATTGGGTGCAGGGCAAGTAACTAATACTTCTTTTGTAGGTATTATGAATACCACAACCAATACAGGAACACTAAATATTCATCATAATTCTGTTAATATAGAAGGAACAGTAACAAGTGGAGCTTTACATAGTGCAGCTTTTCATAGAGGGAATTTTACAAGTACTGCCATTACAACTACTGTTGATATTAAAAACAACATTTTTGTCAATACTCGTACAGGTGGCACAGGCAAGCATTATGCAATAGCAAATGGTATTGGTGCAACAGCCTCAGCAACGGGCTGGGCAGCTAATGCTTCAAACTTTAATATACTCAATGCAAATGCAGCCACAGTAGGTTTCTGGACTTCAGACCAAACCATTGCAGCTTGGCGTACTTCTTCGGCAAGTGATGCAACTTCACAAACAGGAGCAACTATCAACTGGAATGCACCTGCTACTGCAGATTTGCACATTGTTGCACCTTTCCCAACGCCTATTGAAGGAACAGGAACAGTCATTGCAAGTGTAACAGATGATTTTGATGGAGATGTACGTTTAAGCAATTCGCCTGTAGACATTGGGGCAGATGCAGGAAATTTCTTTTCTTATCCTGTAATTACTTATACGCCATTTGCTAACACTTGTACAGTTGGTGCAAGAACTTTGACTGCAACTATTACAGATACAGATGGAGTGCCTACTACAGGTGCAGGTTTACCTGTTTTGTATTGGAGAATAAACGCAGGAGCATATACAGAAGCTACTGCAACTTTTGTAAGTGCTAGCACTTATACATTTACTTTTGGTGCAACAGCAGCCATCAATGATGTGGTTTCCTATTACATAGTAGCACAAGACAACTTAGGAAATGTCGGCTCTGCACCTTCTTTAGGAGCAACAGGTTTTACAGCCAATCCTCCCAAAGCAGGCACAGCACCTACCACGCCAAGTTCTTACACAGTTTTGCCAACTTTATCTGGTACTTATACCGTAGGTGTAGGTGGTAATTTTACTACCTTAACTGCAGCAGTAGCAGCCTATAATACTTCTGTTTGTATAGGTGGTGCAATTACATTTAGCTTAATAGATGCTACCTATCCAACGGAAACATTCCCAATTACGATTAACGCAAATGCCCAAGCAAGTGCAATCAATACTTTGACGATTAAACCTGCAACAGGTATTTCGCCAACTATAACAAGTGCAACAGCAACAGCTATTTTTATTCTCAATGGAGCAGATTTTGTTACTATTGATGGTTCAAATGGCAATACTGTAAACACCGTATGTCCTGCGTTGGCTGCCTCAAGAAATCTAACCATTAGCACCACAAATGCAAGTACAACGGCTGCGGTGGTTTGGTTACAAACAGCAACAGGCTCAGATGGAGCAACAAATAATACCATTCGTAACTGTAATATTGTAGGTAATTCACCAACTACAACCTTAATTGGTATTGGTAGTGGTAGCCCAACAATTAGTGCAACAAGTTTAGGAACAGGCAATAATAATAATGCTTTCATTAACAATAATGTAAGTAGAGTACAAAATGCTATTTACTCACAAGGTGCAAGCATTGCTAATAAAAATAATGGCACTGTTATCAATCAAAATATTATCAATACCGCAGCACCAAACAATGTTCGTGTAAGTGCTATTATGGTAGGTTTTGAAAATAGCATAATGATTAGTGGGAATAATATAGGCAATATTTCAGGAGGTACTTCTGATGCTTATGGCATAACAGCTGGTATTTTGGGTCTTTCTGCTACCACTACAATAGGCAATGAAGTTACAAATGCTTCTATTACCAATAATATTATTGGTTCTATTCGTTCTTCAAGTACATTTAGTGTGGCAGGCGTGATAGTAGCCTCAGCAGCCTCAGGTACAAACTTGATAGCCAACAATATGATTTCTGATGCATACACAAATGGCACAAGTGGTGATATTGGTGCAGGCATATATGTTGGGGGTGGTGCAGCTACAACCAATGTATTCCATAACACAATTACTATGAACTCTACTTTAGCAGGTGGTAACCATAGCAATTTTGGTATCGCAATCAATGGAAGTAATCCTATTGTAAATTTACGAAATAATATTGTTATAAATACAGGTAGCAATGGAACAGGTATTAATGTTGCCATTGGTTTGGCTTACGCTGCCCCATTTACTAACCTTACTTCTAATAATAATGACTTATTCGTAAGTGGAACAGGTGCAGTAATTGGACAAACAGTAACTTTATCAAACACAGGTGGCACAACGCATACTACGCTTGCAAACTGGACTACTAACACTACCCAAGATGCAGCTTCCTTAAACTTTGCACCTGTATTTACTTCGGCAACGGATTTGCATATTGTAGCAGCCAATGCTACTAACACACCACTCTCTACAAGTGGAACAAATACGATAACAGGTACTGTAAGTACAGATATTGACTGCGAAGCAAGAAATACAGTAACCCCAAATATTGGTGCAGACGAATTTATCCCTGCTCCTGTTATTACAACCTCTGTTACAACTTTAACAGCTTTTACAGCTTGTTCGGGTGCTGTTTCGGCAGAGCAAAGCTACACAGTTTCAGGTACGAACTTAACAGCGAATTTGGTAATAACAGCCCCAACAGGTTTTGAAATTTCTACCACAACGGGTGCAGGTTTTGGTGCAACAGTTACTTTAACGCCAACAATAGCTAACGCAGGTGCAACTACTATTTTTGTGCGTATGAACTCTGCTACAACCCCTATTGCCGCAAATATTACACACACAAGTACAGGGGCAACTATAAAAAATATAGCAGTTTCAGGTACAGTAACTCCATTACCTACAATCACTACACAACCTTCTACTACCATCATTGCTTGTGCAACGACAAATGTAACTATAGGAATAGTAGCAACAGGCTCTGGAGTTTTATCTTACCAATGGCAAGAAAAAGTAGGTGCAGGTGCATTTACAAATATTACAAATGGAGGTATTTATGGTGGTGCAAATACAACAACATTGACACTTACAGCAGTAACAACAGCTTTAAGTACAAACCAATACCAATGTATTGTTACCAATACTTCAGGACTGGCTTGTCCTATTACTTCTACAATAGCTACATTGACTGTACCAAGTTATACCATCGCACCAGCTACAGCAAGTACATTGCCAACAGCAACCGTGAATGTTGCATACGCAGGTGCTACCATTACAGCATCTACAGGCACATTTAACTATACAGCAACGGGTTTGCCAGCAGGCATGAATATTGCTTTAGCAACAGGGGCAATTAGTGGTACTCCAACTGCAATAGGTACATTTACCGTAGTAGTTACAGCAACTAACCAAACTGCACCAAATTGTACAATTCAAGCTACTTATACATTAGTAGTAAACTGTGCAACAGGATTTACCTTTGCACCACTAGCAGGTGCTTTAACGGCTGCAACTGTAAATGCACCTTATACGCAAGTAGTTACAGTAGCTGGTGGAACACCAAATTATACAGGTTTAACAGTAACAGGTTTACCAACAGGACTTAACGCAACAATTACCAATCCAACAACAGGACAAGTTACTATTTCTGGTACTACTTCTGTACGTGGAAATTTTAATATTACCTTGAATATTGCGGATAACAACGGTTGCCCAGGTACTGTAAATTATACCTTAAATGTTGCTTGTCAAACAATAGCATTGGCACCAACAACTTTACCAAACGCAACAGTAGGCACAGCATATAGCCAGACTATTACGCAAACAAATGCCGTAGGAGCAGTAACATTTACTTCTACCACTTTGCCTGCAGGTTTGAGCATTAGCACAACAGGCGTACTTAGTGGTACACCAACTACAGCAGGAGTATCCACTTTTACGATTACAGTTACAGATGCAAATGCTTGTACGGGAACTATTACCTATACAAACTTCAGAGTTTGTCCAACGATTACGCTAAATAATTTACCAAATGCTTTCATTAATTCAGCATATAATGGTAATACTGTAGCAACAGGAGGTACAGCACCTTACACATACGTTTTGACAGGTACAGTGCCTACAGGAACAACTTTCAATGCAGCAACTGCAACTTTGACAGGTAATGTAACTACAAATGGAGATTTTAATTTCTCTGTTACTGCAACAGATGCAAATGGTTGTACTGTTACACGAACTTACACAGTAAATGTATCTACACCAATACCACCTCCGCCATCAAACTTCACCCAAACCATTACGTTTGATTCTATTCCAGATAGAGTTTTCAGTAGTGATTTAGTGGAATTATTTGCGAGGTCGACTTCGGGTTTAACGGTTTCTTTTGAAGTAGTTTCGGGAAATGCAGTATCGGCAGGTACAAGATTCTTGACGCTAACAGGTTTAGGAGAAGTAGTAGTA
>JBIKRY010000020.1:0-25415 GCA_044348925.1 Bernardetiaceae bacterium | reverse complement strand
AATACCAATGTTGCAATTTTGTAGATAAGGTTTGTAACTTAAATTCCCTCAAAATACTTCGTTCTATTTTTCCTAACAAAATTTGTAAATCTTGTTGCAAAGTAAGCATCATATCAGCTTTTTCAATGAAAGGTTGTTGTGCAGAAAGTGATAATTTTTTTATAGCTATTTGCTCAAAAAAAACTTTTCGCAGTTCTCTGCCTTGTTCACCTAAAGAGGGAAAATTATTAGAAAAACAGTATTTGAATAATTTGGAATTTAGAAAACAAACTAAATATTTTAAACTTTCTCCTGTAATAATAAAAGATTTATCATTGGAATAAAATTTAGAGGTATCGTAAGTAAAAGGTAAAAAGGATGTCATGTTAGGATAAATAATTTTTTCCTTTTCAAAATCCTCTAAATATGCACAATTTCTCAAATTATATGGTGTAAAACCTTTATCTTGTCTTATTGCTAATTGTGCATAATATTTGTCCAAATGATTTTTTATGGCAGGATATTTATCTATATCAATTCTTGGAATATCTTTGTAACCATTGTGGGAATTAATTAAATACAAACCTGCAAAATTTGCATAATATCTTTGTATATCACGTCCACGCAATAACGGTTTTATTATTTCGGCACTATTTGCATCTTGTTGGATAAGTGCATTTTTGGTGTATTCGTCAATCACAAACGCATCATTAAAACCCGTAATAATACCTCTATAAATCTCAATATTCCAATTTTTTAACGGAGTTCCTATTTTTTCAACTTTCCTTTTTATTTCTAATTCCAAGTCATTCACAATAATCCAAGCCTCATCTTTTTTGGGTTTTATGACTGTTTTTCTATTTTCATAAACCATAAAATCTTCAAAATTTTTCTCTTTTGACAAGTCCATAGCTACAAATTCTTCGATAGTATCTAATTTTTGTTTTTCAAAAATCAAAATATTAGAGTCCACAGTTGCACTTTCAAAAATATTAGAACCCAAATCTACTAATAAAATTGGTTTTATATTTTCGAGAAAATAGTTTCGCAAAGATTTCCCATAATTTGCCCGCAACCATTTGTTCGAAGTAATATAAGCTAATAAACCATTTTCTTTCAAAAGATTATTTCCTTGCTCATAAAATAAGCAATACAAATCACCTGTTTTTTCGTATGTTTGGTAGCCAATTGGTGCTAAACTTTCTGATAATTCTTTTCTGGATTGCAACTGCACATATGGAGGATTTCCAATAACCACATCAAAGCCACCTTTCTCAAAAATCTTAGGAAACTCATTTTTCCAAACAAAAGCCTTTTCCCCTGCTATTTTGGCACTGTCTATCAAGGAGTTACCACATTTGATGTTATTGTTTAGGTCGTTTAGTTTGCGATTTGGTTTTGCGGTGCGTAGCCACAAAGACAATTTTGCAATCTCCACACTTTCCTCATTCAAATCAACCCCAAACAAATTGTTTTCCAAAATACTTTTTTCTACTTCCGACAACATTAAGGAATCTCCCAATAATTTTGCTTGCAATTCGTCTATATATTCGTGTTCGGCAATCAAAAAATTAAGGGCTTCGTTCAAAAAAGCACCACTTCCACAAGCAGGGTCAATAATAGTCAATTCCAATAACCAATTTCTATAGGTTTTTAGCTTGTCTAATAATTTTTGTGTATCTGTTTTTTTGCGTTTTTTGTCTGTAATATATTCCTTATCAAAAAGTTGCAATATTTCTTTTTGTTTTTTACACAATTTTCCTACAGTATTTTCTATCATATATTGTGTAATATATTTTGGTGTGTAGAAAATACCATCTTTTTTGCGTTTGGTTTGTGTTTTGTCGAGAGTTGTACCGTCTAATTTTGCTTTTACTTCGTCAATTTCATTCAAGGAATTTTCAAAAATATGTCCCAAAATATTAACATCTACTTCGCTATCAAAATTATATTCCGAAAGTTTTAGCGTATGTTTATACAAAACGGCATCATCAATCAACAAATTATTAAGCATTGCATCAGCTTGAAAAAGCCCACCGTTGTATGGAAATACATCGAGTTCTTCGTTTTTGATACCATATTGTAGAAAATCAAAAAACTTTTGATAAACTGCATACAAAGTTTTATAATTTTCCCAATTTTTCAGGGTTTTCCAATATTTGGTAACACTTCGTATAGAATTAGGTTGTAATAAATTTTTGTCTTCCGCAAAAAATATAAATAAAAACCTACTCAATAATTTTTGTGTTTGCTTAAATAGTGTAACACTATCTACGTGAGGATTTAATTTTACTAAATTTTGATATAAGTCTTCTCTAAAAGAAGTATAATCTTTGTAAAGTCGTTTTGTAATTACGTCTTCTTGACTCAACGACTCCGTTTTCATTCGTTTTGGCACATGATTTCGAATATTATCAAAAGCCAAGCACGTATAAAGCAAAAGAAACTGTTTTTCGTCCAGATTAAACAGGTCAAATTCTATATATTCTACCGCATCATCTATATACAATCGTAGTTTTTGAAAATTAGAACTAATCACATAGATACAATCTTTTTGGTTATTTTTGTAAGCAAAAGCCTGCCCTTCTACATTTTTTAGTTCTGTAGTATCCATTCCCTTAAGTTCTATTACTGCAAAAACTTTGTCTTGTATAATAATTGCCCCATCAACTTTTCGATTGTCATTTACATTTTTTAATTCTGTGGTAAGATTAAAGCTAAGATTTGGATTTTTGATATAACCCAAAATTTTCACAAACAAATCTATCAAAAAACCTTCTTGATATTGTTCTTCTTTACTGCCTCGTATATTGGCTTGAATGGCAGGATTTAGGAAATGTTTTTTAAAGCCATTCCACTTTTCGGCAACAAGTGCTTTGTTTTGAGTTTGGCAATATTTCTGGATAATAGACTCTTGAAATAAAGGCATTGGCTAAATAAGTAATAAGTAAGGATAAATAGGAAATAGAGCTTACGAAGATTTGTATTAAAACTTGCTGGTCAAGTGTAATTGTTAGCATATAGTTTTTTAGATAATTTGGCATGTACTATATACTTTAGTGTTGCAAGGTAGCAACACTAAAATTATATATAGCAAGTAGAACTTTGCTAATTTTGGTTACTATTTATTTTTTAGGCAAAAGCTATTTCTTCTTTATAAATTTCGCCACGTTTTACTTTGTCTTTGTTCTGCACATACCACTCAAATTCGTGACGGAAATGTCGGATAGCACTTGCCACAGGCCAAGCAGCAGCCTCACCCAAAGGACAAATCGTATTTCCTTCTATTTTTTTGGCAACATCTACCAGCAAATCTATATCTTGCAACTTTCCTTCGCCATTTACAATTCTATGCAATACTTTTTCCATCCAGCCTGTTCCTTCTCTACATGGCGAGCATTGTCCACATGATTCGTGATGATAAAAACGAGTAAAATTCCAAAGATTTTTTACTACAGATACCGTTTCGTCCATTGCAATAAATCCACCAGAGCCTAACATAGTTCCTGTAACAAAACCTCCATCAGAAAGAGATTCGTAAGACATCAATCTTGGTTCACCTTTTGCGGTTTTGAGGATAAGTTCTGTAGGCAAAATAGGCACAGACGAACCTCCTGCAACTACAGCTTTTAGGCGATGTCCTGCCCGAATTCCACCACAATATTCGTCTGAATAGATAAATTCTTCTACAGGCAAACCTAATTCTATTTCATATACTCCAGGTTTTTTGATATGTCCTGATGCCGAAATTAGTTTAGTGCCTGTGCTTCTGCCAACGCCTATTTTAGCATATTCATCACCACCATTATTAATTATCCAAGCCGTTGCTGCAATAGTTTCTACATTGTTTACTACGGTTGGTAATTGATAAAGACCTTTTACGGCAGGAAATGGGGGTTTGTTGCGTGGATTGCCACGTTTACCTTCCAAAGATTCGAGTAGTGCTGTTTCTTCACCACAGATATATGCACCACCACCTGGGTGGACATACAAATCCAAAGAAAAATCTGTTCCTAAAATATTTTTGCCCAAAAAACCATTTGCGTATGCCTCTGCAATAGCTTTTTCCAAAATTTGTATAACATACAACATTTCACCACGTACATAAATATACGAAGTATTTGCACCCAAAGCATAACTTGCAAGAATCATTCCCTCTACTAATGAATGTGGGTGATGACTCATCAAATAACGGTCTTTAAAGGTACCTGGTTCACTTTCATCAGCATTGCAAACCAAATAACGAGGAGTTGTCTTTTTATCAATAAAACTCCACTTCATACCTGCTGGGAAACCAGCTCCACCACGTCCACGCAAGCCTGATTTCTTTACTTCTTCAGTAACTTCATCAGGAGTCATGGTTTTCAATGCTTTTTCTACAGAAGCGTAGCCATTATGTTTGCGATATACAGCAAAATCTGCAATATTGGGTACGTTAATATGTTCAGTTAATATTTTTTTGCCCATTGTTTTATATAGTTCTATATGCGAAAAGATACGTAAGAATAGTCTGCTTAATAATTTTGTAAGTAACTACAAATTACTAA
Source organism: Bernardetiaceae bacterium (assembly GCA_044348925.1). Lineage (GTDB taxonomy): Bacteria > Bacteroidota > Bacteroidia > Cytophagales > Thermoflexibacteraceae > JAAFKA01. The sequence goes on along the minus strand of JBIKRY010000020.1, from coordinate 20,889 downwards.
ACGACAAGTTAGCCAAAAACCAACGTACACACAGACGTAAAACGCAAATATATCTATTTTTGTTTTACTTTGCAATATAACAATTAACTATGAAAATCATAAAATTTTTGTGCCTAATTGTAGTTTTGTTGCTTAAAACAAATAAAATATATTTGAAATATCCTCAAAACCTACAATAAAAAAAGCCCTATAAAATTTTATAGGGCTTTTGGTGTGAGGCATACTTTGTATTATTTCTAATACCAAGACTTATGCTTCTTCGTCTTCTGCTAATGTTTGAGAAACAACTACCTCATCTACTTCTCTTTTTTCGTTTTCTTCGTCTTTGAGTTTATTGTCATCTTTATCTTTTTTACGTTCTTGCAATGCTTCTTCGATAGCTTTACCTATTGCGTGTGTAATTAAAGCAATAGATTTGTACGCATCATCATTTGCAGGAATTGGAAAATCTACTTGTGTTGGGTCAGAGTTTGTATCTACCATTGCAAACACAGGAATATTAAGACGTTGAGCCTCTTTAATCGCAATATGTTCACGTTTAATATCTACAATAAATAAAGCTGCTGGAAGACGGCTTTGGTCAGCAATACCGCCCAAAACTTTGTCCAACTTCATTCTTTCTCTTTCTTTCATCAACCTTTCTTTTTTAGCAAGGCTTTTGAATACTGCCTCATCGCGTGTAAGTTTGTCGATAGAGGTAAGTTTTTTTACAGATTTACGAATCGTAACAAAGTTTGTAAGCATACCACCTAACCATCTTTCGGTTACATAAGGCATTTTGAGTCTTTTTGCTTCTTCAGCAACTACTTCTTTTGCCTGTTTTTTGGTAGCAACAAACATTACTTTTCTGCCTGAACGAATAATTTTTTTCACTGCCTCTAAAGCTACGTCTAAGGACGCAAGTGTTTTATTCAGGTCTATAATGTGGATTCCATTTTTCTCCATAAAGATGTAAGGAGCCATTTTTGGATTCCACTTTCTGGTCAAGTGTCCGAAGTGTACACCTGATTCCAATAAGTCTTTATATTCTACGTTAGCCATTTTTCGTGTCGAAAATTACTGTTAATTGTTAAAGGATTAGCGTTTACTGAATTGGAAACGTTTTCTTGCTTTGCGTCTGCCGAATTTTTTACGTTCCACCATACGAGGGTCTCTGGTTAAGAAGCCTTCTGGTTTCAATAATTTGCGGTTATCAGGATTCAATTCGCATAAAGCACGAGAAATACCCAAACGGATAGCCTCTGCTTGTCCTGTAATACCACCACCATCTACGTTCACTGTTACGTCATACGCACCATCTTTGATAGTTGCGAATGGTTGGTTGATTTTGATACGGAGGATTTCTGATGGAAAATAGACTGCTAATTCCTTGTCGTTTACAGTAACTTTGCCACTGCCGGCTGTAAGATAAACTCTAGCTACAGATGTTTTTCTTCTTCCTATCGTGTTGATGATTCCCATGATTACAAAAGTTTGATTTCTTTAGGTTGTTGCGCTGCGTGTTTATGTTCTGAACCCGCATACACGTGCAAATTGGTAAATAATTGGCGACCTAAACGTCCTTTAGGTAACATGTGACGTATAGCTTCTTCTACCAAACGAGTTGGGTGTTTTGCTAATACGTTTCTTGGGGTCGTGATACGCTGACCACCAGGATTTCCAGTATAGGAGATGATTTCTTTATCTGTCATTTTTTTGCCTGTTAAACGAATTTTTTCGGCATTGATGACAATTACAAAATCTCCACAGTCTGTGTGAGGGGTAAAACTTGGTTTGTTTTTACCTCTAAGGATAGTTGCAACTTGACTTGCAAAACGACCCAGGACTGCAGATTGGGCATCTACAATAACCCAATCTTTGGCAGCTTTTTCGGTTGCTACCGAGATAGTCTTATAGCTTAAAGTATCCATTAAAATTAAAAATTATAAGTATGTTTAAATGGACTGCAAACATACGGCTTTTTATTGGATTTGCAAATGATTTTTCAAATATATTTGCCACAAAGCAAATAATAACAAAAATATGCTTAGAACAAGCCAATAGATGTCTAAAAATACAAGTGTTACTTGTTTTGTTTGTCATATTGCTAAGTAAGCAGGGGTATTAAATGTAATAATTTGTGTTAATCTGCAATTTCTGTTAATTCTGCATCTCCCCAAAGGTCTTCAAGTCCATAAAAACGGCGACGGTCTTTGCGAAAAATATGCACAATTACATCAGAATAATCTAATAATATCCATTCTTTTTGTTGTTGTCCTTCCGAATGCCAAGCATTTTCTTGTATAGCCTTATAGACTTCGTCTTCCACCGAGTTTTTGATGGCATCTACTTGTGTATCTGAATTAGCAGAGCAGATGACAAAGAAATCACTGAAGGCATTAGACACTTTTCTTAAGTCCATTACAAGAATTCCTGTAGCTTTTTTCTCTTGCATTCCATGAACTACCAGCTTGACTAAAGCATCAGAGGCTGAATTTTTTTTTGTTTTACGCATAATTTCAATAGATTGGTAAAATATTTTTGCCAATATAGAGATTAAACTTGTAAATTCCAAATAGCAGTTTTTTCGGCAGGAGTTCGTAGCTCAAATTTTTTGTCTATTTGGTATTTTTGGGCAAGTTTACGAGCCAAAAATAGTAAATTCCAAAAACCAAGCATTTCGAAAGTAGTAGTATTAGGAACATCTATTACTGTTATTTTTTGTTCGGGCATTGTAATAATAAATTCCCTAATCATATCATCTATTGCAAATAATGGGGTATCAAAATCTATTCGCAAAATTTCTGCTAAATTACTTTCTTGCATTTCATTTTTGTAGGAAATAAGTCGATGGGTGGTCAAAAAATTCCAATTATCTTCCATTATCCAACCCACCAAAATAGGCAATTCCAAATCATACAAATCTAATTCTTTCCAAATAATTGCTTTTTGTGTAGGTTTTAGGTATAAATAGTTGCGGTAATTGGGCATATATTGCATATATACCGTATAATAGTGTTGCAAAATAGTGTAACGAAATGCCTCTGCCGAAATATTTACTAATGAAGTCATAGTGAATTTAATGCAATTTGGTGTAGTTGTACCGTAGCCTTTAGGCTGCAAGGTCTTTTTGATTGCTTTCTTGTTTATATTTTTAAAATTTTAAAATACCTTGCAGCCTAAATACTTCAGTACAACTCACCTCATTTATTACCTACAAATTTCTTTGATTGCCTGACTTGCTTCTTTTTTCCCTAATTCTTTTGCCGCATTCAAATCTGTGCAAGCATTTACTTTGTCGCCAAGACTATTTCGTAACAATCCACGATAAAACAAAACTTCGGGATTCTGTGGATTTAATTCCAATGCTTTGTTATAATCTTTTAGTGCTTGTTCTCTTTTTTGGGCAGCATAATAGATATTTCCTCTATTTTGGTATGCTTCCACATAATTTGGACTAAGTTGTATTGCTTTTGTATAATTTGCTAATGCTGCGTCATATTGTTTGAAGTGGTATAAAATACCGCCACGATTGAGATAAGCAGGTGCATAATTTGGGTTTTTGGCAATAGATTTATTATAGTTTTCTAAAGATTCTTCATATCTTTCAAAGCCTTTAGAAATATGGGCTTTGTGAAAATATGCCATTGCATGATTTGGATTTCGTTTGAGAACCTCATTAAATACAGAATCTGCTCCATGATAATCTCCAATGTGTAAATGTACCACTCCTTTTGAATTCCATGCTTCAGGGTCATCGGGCATCAATTTTACGGCAGCATTTACATCTAACATACTTTCACGATAGGTATTTTCGTTGAGGGTATATATTTCGCCACGTTTCAAGTGTGGATAGTAGTGTGTAGGGTTAGTTTCTACCATTTTTGTCCATACACTAATACCTATTGCAAAACATTTGTCATATTGATAAGTCATTACAAATAATCCAATAGAAACAATAGTAGTAGTTCCTAAAATTTGTAGATACCATGTAGGTTTTAGGTGTATTACATACATTATTGCATAAGCAAAGACGATAAAAATTCCAATTCCTGCAAAGTAACTATGTGTATCTGTTGCAAAAGTTCTGCCACCAAGTGGCAAAATATTAGAAATTAGGAATAGTTGTAGTAATAAAAATAGAAATCCAAAAACAACTAAAGTATGCTTTCTAAGTTTCCAAACCGCAAAACCTAAGATGAAGGGTAGTAAAGCATACAAATATACTGTCCATTCTAATAAAAATCCACTTTTTGCAGGATAGGGATAAAATGGTGATAAGCCAAAAGGAAGACACAAATTTTTGAGATATACGCCAATAGTTGCCAAACTAAGTATAATTCTGTCTAAAAAATTGTAATTTGGTACTGCGAAATAGGTTTTTGTATTTGCATTTTCTTGTAAAACCATTGCTAAACCAATCGCAAATAACATAACAAGCCAAAAAGCAAGTTTTTCTATCCAAATTTTTGCACCTTTTCGGGACTTTACATAATCTACCAAAATAAAAATTAATGGCAAAGGAGCAGCAGTAAATTTGCTAAAAACTGCCATTAAATAGCATAAAAACGAAAAATAAATAAATTTATTGGTAGTTTCTTTAGTAGTTAAGGCAGATATTTTTTGAGGATTTAGATACAATAAATAGCAAATTAGACTTAATAAGGCAAAGAATGTCATCAATAATTCGCCTTGTGCTAAAATAGCCGAAATTGTTTCTGCATGGCTTGGGTGCAAAGCAAACAAAATACTTGCAAGCAAAGCAAGCATATTTTTGCGACTAAGTAAATAAGTTGCATAAAAAACTAAAGCTACATTGCTAATATGCAAAAAATAGCTAATAAAATGATAACCCTTCGGAGAAAATTCATACCACTGAAATTGTTTTTGTAGTACAAAATAACTAAAATAATTAGTAAAATTATTTTGTTCGGTATAAATATTCTTGAAAATATCCCAATTTATCTGCTTCATAATGTTAGCAATGGTACTTATTTTCTCGTCAAAAGTTATAAAGTACAAAGATAAAATATGGAAAAAACCTAATATTGTTACCACTATCAGGGCAGTGAGCATATATATATTAAGTTTTTCGGGCAGAAAATTTAGTGATTTGTTAGAAGAAGTAGTAGGAATAGAGGTAGTAGAATTTGTTTCAAGCATAATTTTTAGGTTTATTTTTTTGCAAAGGTACGAAGTTTGTCGAATAGTCAAAAAAAAGCCCTAAAAAAGTATAGAAAGTATATGTGTAGTCTTACTTTGCTTATTTTATTTTGGAATAGAAAGGTAGTAATCTAAGTTGTGTAGTATAACTCCAGTTCCATACAAATTATAGAAACAGAGACTTTTTTTATTAAAATCTGCTCTAAAATATCTGTTTGATTTGGTAAATATGTACGGAACTTGAGTTCCGTACTACTATGCACTTAGATTAGCTATTAAAATACATCTTCCCCTGTGATTTCTAATTCCATTTGGTCTGCTAATTTTCCTACTTCTTCGAGCATGGCAGCCATTTGTTTGGCACTGGATTCTGTATGGTGTGCCGAAGCTGCACATTGCAACATACCGCCATAAATGATAAAACGGCTATAGCAACACCATTGCTGATTGAGTTGTAAAATTTCTTTATAATCTACTGTTTGTTTTTCCAAATCAAGCACTTTAGACATAAATTCTACCAACAAAATTCCATCTCTTTCTATAAGATAAGAGTGTACTTCTTGTTTGCGGTTATTGGATAAATGGAGGGTAATAATGGAAATAGTATCCGAGTATTCTAAAAAATGATTGCCTGTTTTTTCGCAATAGGTTTGGAGAAAATGCTTAAAATCTTTCATATTAGCTTGTTTTAGTTTGGTGGTCTTAATTTTGTTCGAATAGTACGAATAAAAAAACAGATAGCAAAGAAAAAATAGTTTTTTTTATTTCTTAAAAAGAACTTGGAAATGAAATTTGGGAAAAAATAAAAAAAGATAACAAAGCTACGTTGCACGTCAAATGTATATTTGCCTTCATGCAAATACACGGTTGTTTAGGCTTTTATTTGTTTATGTGGAATAGTTATAGAGATTGTATGTAGAATTTGAAAACTGTTGGCAGCCTAAAAAACTGCCACAGTTTCAAAATAGGAAACATTTAGAAAAAACCTTCGCAGGCAACAAAGCTACCGCCGAGGTTTCTATACTTTCCTTTTACTTTAATCTAAAATTGCTGATGTAATGACCGAAAACGGTTAAGGTAAAGTTTCCTCGTTGGTTCTCTAATCGGGTGGCCGCCACAATAGTATAAACCCCTTTTTTGAGATTTATAGCACCTTGAATGCCATCAGAGCCAAAATTAGTAAAAGTAGCCACAACATCATTTTTATCATTTAAAAGATAGTATCGTGGGTTGATTCCTGCACCTTCTATGATTAAATCAAGCATAGAATCCTCTGTAATTTCAATATTATATTTAGGATTATTTGGCGAAGTAGCAAGAGTAGAAGAATTTGTCCACGAGCCTGTTAATTGTTGTTCAATAGATTTTATTTCTATAACATTGACAAACTGTCCAAAAATATTTAATACAAAATTAGCATTAGGAGAATCTACTCTAGAACTCACAACTATTCTGTATTTACCTTTTTTTGCAGTTATAGCTGCCCATATTGTTTTATCACCAAAACGTGAAATTTGTTGTGTAAAACCAAGTGAATTTATCACAAATATTTTCGTATCAAATGTAGAACTTAAAATCAAATCTAATTGTGAATCTTGTGTAATTTCTATGTCATAGTGTCTATTTCTTGCAGAATTAGCTTCACTACTATTAGTATATGACCATTTTCCAATTACTTCTTGATATTGCGAAACTACTTTTTCAGGTTTTGCAGCAAATTTACCTGTAAAAGTAAGTGTGTAATTAGATTCTGCACCTTCTCTTCCTATGGCAATTAATCTGTATTTTCCTGCTTTCAAGGTACTTTTAATGTTGGCAGTAGTACGACTTGTATTTGTAAAAGCAATTTGGAAGTCTAATTCATTGAACAGATACATATCTACATCTCCCGAAGAAGTAAGTATCACATCAATAGTAGTTTCTTCTTTCAACTCAAACGTATAATGATGATTACGATAAGATTTAGGGTCTCTGCCTCCCGCCGAAATCCACTTATCCTTGAACTCATAGGTCTGTACTACAGGTGTTGGCGGTGCAGTAACGGTAATACTTGCTGTTTTCACACTTGTTTTACCATCTGCCCCTTTTGCAGTCAATTTTATAGTATATGTACCTGCGGTAGTATAAGTTGTGCTTGCATTTGCTACTGCTGAAGTTTGTCCGTTGCCAAAATCCCAAGCATAACTTGTAGCATTGTTTGAAATATTGGTAAACTGTACTTGCAAAGGGGCAACGCCTGACGCAGGCGTAAACGTGAAGTTTGCCGTTGCCGAACTTCCTGTAGGTGGTGTTGGATTCGTACCTGTAGGTGCAGTATCGTCTTTTTTACAACCCGCCAAAAGTGCTACAAATAGCACCAGATAGATTAATTTAATGGTTTTCATGATTAGTATTTGGGTTTAAATGTGGAAATAATATGATTTTTTTATTGAAACTGCCCTTTGAGTTCTTCGAGCAGTGCTTTTTGTGCTTTTCGTTTTGCTTCTACCTCCGTAAAACCGACTCCTTTTGCATCAAAAGAGATTTCACGTAACAGTGCCTGTGTTTTCAAATTGAGCCAATTACTATGAAAACGTGCAACTGCATTGTGTATTACATTTCCGTCTATATCTACAGACGAAGATTCAAGGGTTAGAAATCCAATAAAAGCCTCGTCTGCAAAGTTTGCTAAGCCTAAATCCAAAATAGCCCTACTTTCCATATTAAAAACTTTGCCTACATATCCTCTATTGATTGCTTCTTGGGTAAAAAAGTAGTTGTTTGCATCATAGCCCTTCGACCTTAATATATTTGTAACTTGATTTCCCAGCAAATTATCAAATTTATTTTCTGCTATTACTGCCACACAAACGTCTTGAATCCCATTTTTATTTGGCGATGGATTATTGAGCATTGCTTTAGAAAGTGCAGGTGCAGCAGGTTTTGCAATGCTAATATTTCCATTATTTCCAGTATGTAATTGGGTTGCTTGAGTTTTATTTTTGCCAACGGTATCTATTTTAGCAACTTTTGCCTCGTCTTTATCTCCAAATATTTTGTCCCATACATCTGTGCCTTCATTAACCCCCGTTATTACAGCCCCTACCACGCTAATTGTACCCGCAGCAATAGTTCCTAAATTTTTTAAACTTGCCATGTTTATTCTCCATTTAGTTGTTTTTTAGCATTGGAATATGTTTCCAAATATTTTGGATTTTTGTCTTGTAAGACGTATGCTTGTTGCAAATTTTTTACGCCTTCTTCCAAATCTCCCTTATTAATTTGAACAATTCCCAAATTATAAAATGCTTTAGCTTTTGCAGGGTCTTTTAAGTCTGTGCGTTTGGTCATATCTTCAAGCATTTTATACCCTTCGTCTATGTTTCCAATATTAAAATTGACAATAGCTTTCCGAAGTTGGTCGTCAAGTTTTGAATCTCTTTCGAGTTCTATACTTACTTTTCTTTTACTGTCTTTAAAAATATTTAAAAATTCTTTCCCAAAAGTTCGCAAACAATCTGCATACAAATCTTCGGCATTAAATAATTCAGGTTGTACACAAAACGCAGGCGAAGAACTTCGGCTATAAAACACTTGAATATTTTTAGAAAACAACAATCGGGCAGTTACCAAATCCAATAGTTTAATATTGACTGTTAAAGTATATTTTCCTTCTCGTACATTGGTTGTTTTGCAACCGCCAACAGCAATAAATGTATTGGTAGAATTAACAAAATCGACATAACTATCTCGTTGAATTCTGCCAACAACCATCAGACCTGAACCAATAAATTTTCCAAGAGCAATAGCTGTAGATTCATCTATGAGTCCAGAAGAATTTAGTTTTTGTTCTTTCATTATATTTGCCAAATATTGTCTTTCCAATACCGTTACGCCCTCTAAAGAAAGAAATTGATTGCCTGTTTCTTCTACAAGATCAGAGCCTTTTGCAGCTTTAAGTCCTACTGGAGTATAAAAATCTCCAACAATAATTTTTTTATACTTATCCATATCAAATTGTTTTTTGATAGGAAATTCTGCTTCTATTTTGTTCCAAGTAGTGCTATTACTACTGCCAAAAATACCTTGTCCAAAGGTTGTTAGACTGAAAAAAGTCATTATAAAAGCTAAAAATTTTATTTTTGTTTTCATGGTCATAAATTTAAAAAGTTAGAGATTTATGATTCTTTTATTTTTCCCTGTCGTTATGTGCTTACAGTTTAAAAACATGACAAAAAATCATAAATCATAAGTAAAATTATCTACTAATGTAATAATGCACGCCAATATTGATAGGTGCTAATTTAAGACCACCAGAACTAAGTAATAAAGCATATTTTGCATTCATATCTAAAGCCCACTGCTCATTGAAATCGTATAAAAATCCTAAAGTAGGTGCTATACCAATATAACTATCATCAGCATAATAGTAAGACCAAGCATACCTATACAAACCCAAATCTGCACCTATGTATGGACGGAAGCCCGATTCTGTAAAATAATAGTTTGCAAAACCAGAATATGTGGTTAGGGTTACGTCCCAATAATAGTTAAAGCGTAGATATTGCAAACTTGCACCTACTGCAAATTTTGGGTTTACAAAGTACATTCCTTTGATACCAGCCCCATAGCCTACTTTTTGGTTGTCTATTGGCAAATTAAAACCAATATTGCCCGATACTGCAAATTGTGCTTTTGCATAATTTGGCAAAATAAACATAGCAAATGCCATAGCAAGGATTACGAATACTAACTTAATTTTTGTCATATATTTAATGTGTTTAGGGTAAAATAATTTGTGATAAAAAAAATAAAATAATTAAATTAGAAAAAAAGTTTATATTTAACATTTATTTACAAAAGTATGTAATCTAATGCCACTATAAATCATCATATTTGACTATATAGCTTGTTTTGGGATATTATTTTTTATTTTTGATAATTACAGCATTATCTACACACTTACAATTAGGATTAGGGCAATACAAAGATTTGCTAATAGCATACGATTGAATTAAGTAACGACTTTCTAAGCGTAGTTTTGTAAGAATATTGCGAATATGCGAGGCTACAGTATGTTCCGAAATATTTTTTTGTTCGGTGGCAATACCACTTGCCTTCGTTTTTTGTCTTTCTGAGGCTATTTGTTTATTGGTAAGCAAGGGATTTTGAGCCAAAAGCAATAATATTTCGTATTCGGTGTTCGTTAAATCTATTTTTGACATAAGAAGTTGGGGTTTTAGCAAAAGTATATATAAATAAAATGCGAAAAATCACGTAACTTGACTATATGTAGTGTTTTATAGCTATTTTAGGTACTATTTTAGCCTGTTTACTTGTTTTTCGTGTTACAATATTCGCAAAGATTAGTTAGGACTGATAGGGACTTTTTGGGATTTTGTAGGATTTTATACTCCCTGAAAGAAAAAATTTAAAAATCGTATTTTAACATATAGATTACTAAAGTCTATGCTACAAACCTTAATAACGTCTAATAAATTAAATAACGTGAACTACGGATTAAAATTCTACTAATGGAAGGGGGATATTTACATTTAGACGGAGCTGCCTAAACGAATCAGTTAGGTAAATTGCAACATAAATAATGTAAGTTGTGTAGTAGTACGGAACTCCAGTTCCGTACATGATTTACCAAATGAAACAAACATTTTAGAGCAGAGTTTACTACAAAAGCCTCTGTTTCTACGATTTGTACGGAACAGGAGTTCCGTACTACTACTACTACGCAAATTAGTTTATTATATATTTTACTTTTAACTCATTGATTATCCATAAAGTAATCCGTAGTTCACGTTAATTTCATTTGCAAGAAGGCAAATATACAACTGCTACACAACGTAGCGTATCTACAAATTATCATAAAAAATTGGATAAGACGAGGACAGAGAAAAGCAGATAGAGAATGTTGTAGTATTAAGTTTAAATTTTAGCTAATTTAGTTGTCATTATTTATACCAAATTTGCTAATTTCTCCCCTATTTGTGTGCCAATAGCCACTCCCATACCCCCACACCTAATTCCCATGCATACATTAGGAGAATGTGATGCAATGATTGGTTCTTTGACAGCACCAAATGCCATAATACCTGCCCATTCTTGCTCTATTTCAAATGTTGTGTTTGGCAAAATTACTTCTTGTAGTAGGGTTTTTAGTGTTCCAATAATTTTTTCGGTAGTTGCAATTTCTCTAGTTTGTTCTCCCAAAAAATCTGTATTTCGTCCACCACCCAATAATATGCGATTTTCGCCTACATTACGAAAATAAAAATAACCCTCGTCATAATGAAAAGCCCCACGAAAAGCTATATTTGGAATTGGTTTGGTAATAAATACTTGCCCACGTCCTGCCTGTAGGTCTATAGTTGGGAAAAATGTTTTGCTAAAAGCATTGGTACAGAAAATCAATTTTTTGCTAATAAAAGTAATATTTTCCTTGCGTGCATAATCTTTTATGCGTACTTCTACTATCTTGTTATTGTCTTTCCAGTCTACAAGTTCTGCCCCTGTAAAAATTGTAATTCCTTTTTGTTGTGCTATTTTTAGCAGGCTTTGCATCATTTTGCCCGAATCTATTTGACCTTCTAACTTATTGAAAATCAAGGCTTTTACATACTTCGGATTAAAACCAAAAGTTTGAATAAGTGCATCTTTTCGTTCAAAAACATTGGTCTGAAATAGTGGAAATAACCATTCATTTACCAATTCTAATTTTTCGAGGGCAGGCAATTCCTTTTCGGTTATCATTTCATAGCCTCCCAAATTTTCATAGTCTATGGCATTTTTGCCTACTCTATCTACTAATTTTTCTAATCCTTGCCACCTTTCTTTTACCAAATTTACTACTTTTTCTATGGGCATTAGTTTAGAATCTGCTAATAATTCAGTTAGACTTCCAAAACAAGCAAAACCCGCATTGCGTGTACTTGCACCTGTCGGGAAAATTCCTCGTTCCATAATGGCAATTTTTGCAGTAGGATATTTTTCTGCCAAACTAATGGCAGTAGATAAACCCACAATACCAGAGCCAATAATTAGGTAGTCATAGCAAATAAAATGTGTAGATTCCCAATAACTTAACATAAATAGAGATTGATAGAATAATTTTGTAAGTAATCTAATTTGTATAGTGCTGCATAACTCCAGCTACCTAGTAAAAAAGCTAATTCTAAATCATATTTTATAATCTTACGCCAATCAAAGTAATATCATCACGTTGTTCTGCACTTTGTTGGTGTTCTTGTAATGCCTGTGTGAATAGTTTTTGCTGTGTTTGGCAATTTTCTTTGGCATATTGTTGAAACATATTTTTGAGATTTACTACGCTAAATTTATCTCGTTGCATATTGGATTGGTCTGCAAAACCGTCTGTAGAAAGATACAACATTTCGCCTTTTGTAAGTATAATTTCGATTTCTTCAAAATGAGATTCCTCTTTACTACGTCCACCAATATTTTTGCGACTACCTCTCAACTCTTTCAATTCTCCGTTTTCGGTATAAAATAAAGGTCTTTTGGCACTTCCAAAAGTTATTCTAAATTGTTGGTTTAGTGCTGTAACTTTGCATAAACAAATATCCATTCCGTCCCGATTAGTTGTTTCATCTTGTTTCAAAGCTGACCTAATTTCGTGATGCAAATATTCTAAAACTTTCATTGGTGCGTGAATTTGTTGCTGATTAATAGCTTCGTGTAACAACGACATACCAATCATAGACATAAAAGCCCCTGGAACCCCATGCCCTGTACAATCTACAATCGCCAAAAATTTGCTATCTATCACTTTGCTAAACCAATAAAAATCTCCCGAAACTACATCTTTTGGTTTGTAAATAATAAACGAATCTTGCCAATGCTCTTGAAATTCTTTTTGTTGTGGCAACATAGCTTTTTGGATAGTTTCGCCATATCGGATACTATCCATTACTTTAGTATTTTGGGCGGCTAATTTTTCTTGTGTTTTTGCAATTTCTTCGTATGCTTTAGCATTATCTAAAGCAATAGCAATATAAGATGCTAAAGTACGTAAAATAGCAACGTGATTTGTTTGGTAAGCATTTTTTTGAAAACTTTGTACTGTAATTACGCCTGTTACTTTATTGTCGAGCAGTAGAGGCAAATAAATCAATGATTCTGGAATATCTCCATAATCTACGGTCAAATCTTTGCTAAAATCGGGTAAATAATTATAAATTTCTTTTGCAAGGTCATTGATTAAAATCTCTGTTTGGGTTGCGATACAAAAAATAGTTAAATTCTCTTTCTCTGTTATTTTGTATTCGTGATAAGGCAATACTTCATTTCGTTCTATAAAACCAGAAAAACTAACTACTTGCTTTTTTTCGTCAAAAATTCCTATTCCAAAACCAGAAGCATACATCAAGGAATTTACATTTTCATAGACAGTTGCAATTAAATTATCTAAATTAAGCGAAGAGGTAATTTTTTGCCCTATTTCGCTAAGTGTGCTAATACTTTGGTAAGATTTTTCGAGTTCTAATTTTTGTTGCAATAACACTACATTTTTGGCTTCGATATTATCTCTTTGCGACATAATTTCTTCTTGTTGCTGTGTTAATTCCTCGTTTTGTGTTAATATTTCTTGCTTTTGTTCTTCTAACCGTTGATTTTGCCCCGAAATTTCTTCTTTTTGGCGAACTACTTCGGCTGTTCGGATTTGTACCTGTTTTTCCAATTCTTTTTTTTGTTTTTCAATTTGACTCACTCTATATCTGTACAGAGCCACCACTGCACCCAAAATTAGGGCTACTACTAACAATCTAAACCAAGTAGTTTCCCAAATTGGTGGTTTTATTTTAATTTTTAAGCTAATTCCATCTTCATTCCAAACTCCTAAACTATTTGCAGCTTTTACTCTAAAAACATACTCTTTAGGCGAAAGATTGGTATAAGTTGCAAATCTTTTATCCGCAGTAACATAAATCCAATCTTTATCAAATCCTTCCATTTTATAGGCATATATATTTTTTTCGGTATTTCTATAATTTAATGCCGTAAAATCAAAGGAGAAAAAATTATCCAAGTACGATAAATTTAATTCTTTAGTTTCTGTAATGCTTTTTTGGAGCAAATAACTACTTCCAATGCCCACTTTTACAGATTTATTAAACAATTTGAAATCTGTAATATAGACAGGCAATACTTGATTTTCATTTTTGATGTTTTTTGGAAAAAATGCACTAATGCCATGATTTCCACCAAAATAAAATTTTCCATTTGCTGTTTTACAGAATGCGTGCAAATGAAATTCATTGCCTTGTAGTCCATCTTTTTCCGTAAAATTTTTGATAATTCCTTTGTCTTTGCTATCAAAAATATTTTTTGGTGGTGTAAATTTTGTTAAACCTTTGTGGGAACTCAACCACAAGTTGTTCTCCTCATCTACCAAAATTCCTGTAATAAAATTGCTAATCAGTCCATCATCTTCGGTAAAATGTACAAATTTTTGGCTTGCTTTATCAAAATAATTCAATCCGCCTCCCAATGTTCCTATCCAAAGCCCTTTCCCGTTTATTTCCTGCAAAATATTAGCTTCGTTGCTACTAATACTCAAAGAATCCTTATTGCTATGCGTATAAGCTATAAATGTATTGTTTTTTTCTATGTATCTTACCAAACCATGTTTAGTTGCTAACCAAATAATACCTTCTTTGTCTTGTATAATATGTTGTACTTGTCCGTTACCTGTACTACTGTAGCTTTCTTGTGGGAAATTGGTAAATATCCCCTTTTTTCTATTTTCTCTGTTTAATTTTGCAATCCCCTCCCAAGTTGCAAACCAAAGATTTTCATTATTATCTTCAAAAATGCAATTAATTGTATTTCTAATAATACTTGTGTTATTGTTTGGGTCGTGTGTAAAATTTGTAAATGTCTTTTGGTCTTTTTGTAATACAGATATGCCACCGTCTGTCCCTATCCAAAACTCTCCATTTTTGGTTTCCAATACATAATTAATATAATTATTAACTAAGCTATTTTTTTGGTTTGGATTATAGGTAAATGTGCTAAATATGTTGTCTTTCCATCGAATTAATCCATTTTCAGAACCTATCCAAATAGTTTGGTCTTTGGCTTGTGTAATAGACCGAATGGTATTATTTGGCAAAGATATTTGTATTGGGTTGTGCTGGTAAAGTTCAAATCTTTCTCTTTGTGGGTCAAACTTATTTACTCCTCCGTCTGTTGCCACCCAAATCTGCCCACTACGGTCTTCAAATACATTTTTGCTATAGCTGGAACTAATAGAAGATAAATCTGCAGAATTATGCCTAAAATTATCAAAAAAACCTATATTTTTGTTTTCTTTTTTAAGTCTTGCTACCCCTGCGTCTGCACATATCCATAGATTCCCTTTTTTGTCCATATAGACACTTTTGACATAATTACTGCCTAAAGAATTTGGATTCGTAGGATTATTTGTAAAAGTTTGGAATTTGCCTATCTCTTTATTTGTATGTGTCAATTTAGAAACTCCACCATCAGAGCCTATCCAAATTGTTTCTTCTTCGTCTATTGCTATGCCTTTTACATATTTACTGGGAATAGAGTTTGGATTGTTTGGAATACTACTATAGGTGGTAAAAAAACCTGTTTTTTTGTCTTTCTCTTGTAAAGTGCAAATACCGTTGTCGGTTGCTATCCAAAGAGTACCATTTTTGTCTTCAGTAATTGCCTTGATGTAGTTGCTCGATATGCTATTTTTGTCGTTTGGAATTGGCACAAAAAAGCTAAATTGATTATTTTTTTTGTTGTAACAAGCCAAACCTGCTCCATTAGTAGCTATCCATAGATTTTTTGCTTTGTCTTCATAAATAAAACTCACATTAATATATTTATCCTTATTTTTGTTGTCTAAGATAATATTTTTAAAGTTCTGCTGTGTACTGTTATAATAACTTAATCCATTTCCTGTCCCAATCCACAAAATTCCTTCGCTATCTTCACACAAAGCCTGTATAGCATTATGGGCAATAGAAGTGCTATCTTGTGGAATATTTTTAAAATTTTGAAAATAATAGCCATCATAACGATTGAGTCCATCTCTGGTGGCTATCCAAATAAACCCCTTGCTGTCTTGATATACTTGAAATATTTGGTTGCTCGACAAGCCATTTTCGATAGTATATCTTTCAAATTTTACATTAGATTGAGCAAGTGTATGATAATTTAAGTTGTATATTAATAATATTATAAGAAGAAGTAGTTTTTTCATGGCAATTGACTCGATAGACATATATAAGTTGGTAAGTATAAGCAATTAAAGTCAAATAAAAAAGCCACTCACTAAGAATATTTAAAAGAAATAAAAAAAATACGAATGTAGAATTACAATTTTTTTATATATTTGCGACTCGTATTGGAATTATGTTGGTGTAAAGAAAAAATTTCATGAAAGTATCAATAATTACAGTCGTTTATAATGGCGTAAATTTCATAGAAGACGCTATTCGTTCTGTTATCTCTCAAGATTACAAAGACGTAGAATATATTATCATCGATGGAGGCTCTACTGATGGTACTTTAGATATTATCAATAAATATAGACAATATTTGGCTGATGTCATTAGCGAATCTGACAAAGGCATTTATGATGCTCTGAACAAAGGGGTTCGTTATGCTCAAGGAGATATTATTGGTTTGTTGCATGCAGATGATATGTATGCCAATGACCATGTAATTAGTCGCATTGTCGAAACTTTCCAAACTCAAGATTGTGATACCGCCTACAGTGATTTATTGTATGTAGATACCAGAGATACCAACAAAGTTGTGCGATATTGGCAAGCAGATAGCTATCAAGAGAATGCTTTTCTTTCTGGTTGGATGCCACCACACCCTACTTTTTTTGTAAAAAAAGAAGTTTATAACAGATATGGTTGCTTTAATACAGAAATGCGAATTTCAGCAGATTATGAATTAATGCTTCGTTTATTACACAGACATCAAGTTACTACTGCCTATATTCCTGAAATAACCGTTAAAATGCGTATTGGTGGCATTAGCAATGCGTCTTTATTAAGTAGATGGCGTGCAAATATGGAAGACCGTTTGGCATGGCGAATTAATAACCTAAAACCATATTTCTATACCTTATATGCCAAACCTTTTTCCAAATTGGTACAATATTTAAGAAAACCACCCATCGAAACCCATAAACATAAAGATTTCGTTGCTATATAACTTATTAAATTATGAATGTAAATTATTACCATAAAATCTCTTATAATCTTTTCCTTTTTGTACTTTTTACATATTTACTATCCTCGTGCATACCATACAAACGAATAGTATATATGCAAAACAAACCCACAAATGCGAACAAAGAAGTAATCACTGTTCCTACTTATATCTATAAGATTGCAAAAGGCGACATTTTAGGCATTGATATCAGCACCTTTTCCAAAGGTAATATTAATAGTATCGGTGATAATATTAGTAAAAACACTACAAGTAGTGCAGATGCTATGCAAAATGGTTATACTGTAGATGCAAATGGAAATGTAAATTTACCTATTGTGGGCTTAATAAATGTAGAAGGTATGACTTTGGAAGAAGCCCAAGAAACTATCCTAAAAAAGACAACAGAATATATTAATAATCCTATTATTAAAGTAAAAATATTAAGTTTCTATATTACTATTTTAGGAGATGTTAATAAACCTGGGCGAATTCAAGTCAATACCACCAGCATTAATTTATACGAAGCACTTGCCTTAGCTGGTGATTTACAACTTAGTGCTAATCAACAAAAAATAAGAATTATTCGAATTGTACAAGGTCAAGCAACTACCTATTTTGTAGATATGAATAGTGCTGATGTTTTTAAATCAGAAGTTTTCTATCTCAAACCAGGTGATATGATTTATGTAGAACCTGCAAGAGTAAAAGTAGCAACACAAAATCTTACTGCACTTAATGTTGGAACAGGCATACTCAGTACTGTCTTTTTTATTATAAATATTTTTATCATCTTAAAAAGATAATATAATTATAGTACAATCTATTAATTTGTCATATTTACTTGTGTCCTCTTTATCTTACAAAAGAGCAAAATTATTAGGCAATATTATCTTACTATCTTATAAAATATGTAAGATTACACAAAAATTTTAACAAATACCACCAATCTATATTTTTATTAATGGTATTTTAAATTTATAATCATCAAATACAGTGAGCAAAACATCAAAAGACTTAGATTTTTCGATTGATATACGTAAAATAGTTCAAAAATTACTTGTATATAAATATGTTTTTGTAGCATCTTTATGCATTTCTATAGCATTAGCTTGGTATATTACGGCAAAGACTGTACCCATCTATACCGTTACTTCGTCCTTACTTATCAAGGCACAAGAAAGTAAAGGACAAGGAAGTGCTGCATCTGTTGGACAGTTGTTGTACGGCTCAGAAATGTTGGGTAGTGGCAAGAAACTCTCTAATGAAATAGCACAAATGCAATCTTCCCCATTCATTAAAACTATCATTAGCCGTATGAAACTAAAAGTTTTATATGCCATGGAAGGGCAGTTTTATCCAATACCATTATACCAAAACCTCCCATTTGAAGTAAAAATACTAACAGATTCTATACAAGTATATGAGTCATACTCGTTAGAATTTATGAATGAAAAGCAAATTACCCTCTATAAAGATAATGATTTGACGGGTATTCCAGAACAAGTAGGTGTATATCCTACCAATGATACACTTACTATCCATAAAACCCCTTTTATTTTAGCAACCAAGCAATACAATTGGCAGGAGGTAAAAGGTAAAAAATATTATTTTACAATTCATACTGCAGAATCTTTGGCTGCATTTTTTAGGTCTATGATAGAAATTAGGCAACAATCAAAAGATGCCTCTATTATTAACCTAACAATTACCACACAAATTCCAAGCAGAGAAACAGATTTTCTTAACCAATTTATGGCAGAATATGTAAGATATGGCTTAGATGATAAAACAAGAGAGGCTACTAAAACTATTAATTTTATCAATAAACAATTAGAGTATATTACAGATTCTTTAGTTCGTGTAGAAGGTACTTTAGAGGCTTTTAAAGTTCGTACAAAAACTTCAGAAGCTGCTAATCCTGCAAGTCAATTTTATGGGCAACTTTTTGATATTGCTGAAGAAAAAAATGGACTTTTATTGGTAGATAGATATTTGTTATATCTCGAAGATTACTTAAAAGCCAATAAAGATATTCAAAAAGAAAAATTAGTAGTGCCTTCGGTTGTGAAAATGGATATGATGGGCAATATTGAAGGAAATATACAAAAACTAATAGAATTACAAATAGAAAAAAATATCTATTTGAATGGAGGTGCAAGTAAAAATCCAGCCTTAAAAGAAATTAATGCACAAATAGAACAATTAAGAACTGCTATCTTAGAAAGTATCCAAAACTTGCGAGAAAGCAACAAAATAACTGTGCAGAATGCAGATAATAGAATGGCGGACATCGAAAGTCGTATTAGCACTATTCCAAAGGCAGAACGAGAAATGGTAAATATAAAACGCCTTTTCAATTTGAATGAAAATATTTACTTATTACTGTTAGAAAAAAGATTAGAGGCAGAAATTGCAAGGGCATCGGCTACCGAAGATGCTAAAATTATTGAGCCTGCAGTTTGTAATGGTATTCCTATTGCACCCAAAAAACGAAATAATTACATCATGGCACTTTTTTTAGGATTGGCGATTCCTTTGGGAATTATTTTCTTAAATGAATATTTACAAAGTGTATTGAGAAGCCAAGAAGATTTGGAAAGATTGAGTAATATTCCAATTTTTGGGATTATTCCACACCATACAGCAACAAAAGCTACACCAATGACTATCATCGAAAGACCTAAATCAAGAATATCAGAGTCTTTCCGTTCTTTGCGTGCTAACTTAACTTTCTTTACTAATATTCAAGCAAAAAATACTACTTTTCTATTTACCTCCTCCATCAGTGGAGAAGGCAAATCTTTTTGTTCAGCAAGTTTTGCTTTAGTATTAGCATCGATGGGCAAAAAAACATTACTGATTGTAACAGACTTAAGAAAACCAAAATTTTATCTTGGAGATATTAATATTTCAGATTATCCAAATGGTTTGAGTTCTTTATTAATTGGTGCTTCTACAATAGAACAAGTTATACAGAAAAGCCCTGTAGAAACATTAGACTTTATTCCACCTGGAACTTTGCCTCCAAATCCTGCCGAACTTCTTGCAAGAAGTGTATTTGGAGAGATGATGCAAGACATGAAAGAAAAATATGATTATATTGTAATAGATTCTGCACCAATTGGTTTAGTAAGTGATGCAATGAATCTTATGTCTTATGTAGATGTAACTTTGTATGTCGTAAAACAAAATTATACGCCATTTATGTATATATCTCGTCTGCAAGAAATGTATGAAGATAATAAAGTGGCAAATATTGGATTTTTACTCAATGATGTAAAAGTATCCTCGCAAGGCTATGGGTACGGCTATGGGTACGGATATGGATACTATGAAGAAGAACAAACTCTAAATTGGTTTCAAAAAATAAATAAAAAACTTTGGAAAACTAAAAAATAAACCAAAATTTCTTGCATTAAAATCATTAATGCAAGAAATTTTTAATATTTTAACGTGAACTACGGATACCGTATATTCGCCTTTAGGCGAATGAGTCGGCTAAATTGAAAGAAAAATAGTAATTATTTCTCAAAATTTGTGAATTTA
>JBIKRY010000019.1:0-25479 GCA_044348925.1 Bernardetiaceae bacterium | reverse complement strand
TCTATCATCACCATAGTATATGCACCTTCCATACCGTTGATATGAATGTCGCCTGTGTTACAAACTGCACAATTTAATTGGGGTTTTACGCCATTAATAGTACCTAATGCCTCAATAAGCGAAGGAGTAGGATTTTTTTTGAAAAACGAGGGATTAAAAGTTTGAATAGGAACAGGACTTTCTGACAAAACTACTTCTTTCATGGTGCCTGTTACTACAATTTCTTGTAATTGATTTTGGTCGGTTTGCAATTCCAAATTTAAGGTAATTGCTTTTTTGTCTGTAATTTTTACTGTTGTTTTTAAAGTTTTGTAACCCAAACCCGAAACTACTAAAGAATAATTGCCAAGAGGAATATTGCTAATAGTAAATTTTCCAAGAGAATCTGTACTGTTTCCTAATTTTGTACCTACTAAAATAATATTTATATAGGGAACAGGCTGATTATCTGCTTGTATTGTGCCACGAATACTGCCCGATTGTGCAAAAATAGTTTGTTGCAAAAAAAGTAAACAACAGATAAAAAATAGATTTTTCATTTTTATAAATATTTTATTTATGCAAATGAAAATAAATTTTTTGGTAATTAAAATAAAAATTTAGATTAATCTAAAAAAAATATTTTAATTGCCAAAAAATGAAAATAATCTGTTTTTCTGAAAAAATAAATATAAATGCTTGTAATTTTAGAAAAAATGTTGCTACTTACCATTTATCTAAATCAAATTGCAGTCTATACATTGTGGTCTGTATTAGACTTTGCAATGTATAGACTGCAAATATTTTTGCTATAATTTTGCTATGAAAAAAATATTTTTGCTTGACGCTATGGCGTTGATTTACCGTTCTCATTTTGCTTTTAGCAAATCTCCACGTATCAATTCGAAAGGTATCAATACAAGTGCTATTTTTGGATTTACCAACACACTTTTAGAATTGCTCAACAAAGAAAAACCGAGCCATTTGGCGGTGGTTTTTGATACGCCTGCACCTACTTTTAGACACATAGAGTATCCAGAATATAAAGCTCAACGCAATGCACAACCTGAAGATATTACGTTGGCTATTCCATACATAAAAAAATTATGCAAAGCTATGCAAATAGCTGTTTTGGAACTTGATGGTTTTGAGGCAGATGATTTGATTGGAACTTTGGCAAAAAAAGCCGAAAAAGCCGATTTTCAAACTTTTATGTACACTCCAGATAAAGATTATGGGCAGTTGGTCAGCGAAAATATTTTTCTGTATAAACCTGCTTTTATGGGCAATGACATAGAAATATTAGGCGTACAAGAAATATTAGACAAATGGGAAATCAAAAGAGTAGAACAAGTTATAGATATGTTGGGCTTGCAAGGAGATGCGGTGGACAATATCCCTGGTATTACAGGAATAGGGCAAAAAACGGCTGCGAAATTGTTAGCAGAGTTTGATACTATAGAAAATTTGCTTGCAAATGTAGATAAATTAAAGGGCAAACAACAAGAAAATATTAGAAATGGGGCTGCAAATGGCTTGCTATCCAAACAGTTAGCAACGATAAAAATAGATGTGCCTATAGAATTTGAGGAGGCAAATTTATTGTTAAAAGAGTTTGATGCAAATATGTTGAAACCTTTGTTAGATGAGTTGGAATTTAGAAGCATCAAAGCAAAATTATATAGCGAAAAGGTAGAATCGCCAAAATCTACTAATCCAAGTGTGAAAGTTATTGTAAAACCTAAAAAAATTGTAAGCACCCAAAAACCACAAAGCCAACAACAAACAGATTTGTTTTCTATTCCACAGGCAACGAATGAGCCTATTATCCCTATTTATGCAAATAATTTGCATACAGAAATAGAAGTAGAAACAGAAACAATAGACGAAAATACAGACGAAAATATAGATAAGGAACTTGTTGAAAATCAAGCAGATACCTATAAAAAATATGACACAAGTTTAAAAAACTATCATATCATAGATACGCCAGCTTTGCGAAAATCTTTGGTTTCTTTTTTGGAAAAGCAAACGGCTTTTTGTTTTGATACCGAAACCACAAGCCTAATTGCTACAGAAGCCGAAATAGTGAGTATTTCGTTTTCGTATTTTGCAAACGAGGCATATTTTGTACCAATGCCCGAAAGTAGGGAAGAAGCAGCAAAGATTTTGGCAGAGTTTACGCCTATTTTTGAGGCAGAAAATATTGGCAAAATAGGACAAAATATTAAGTATGATATGGCAGTTTTGCAAAATTATGGCGTAAAAGTAGCAGGAAAATTATTTGATACAATGATTGCCCATTATTTGTTGGAGCCTGATATGCGACACAATATGGACGTTTTATCGGAAACATATCTCCGATATAGCCCAATTGCCATCGAAACATTGATAGGAAAAAAAGGCAAAAATCAGCTAACTATGCGAGATGTGCCTATGAAAAAGCTATTTATTTATTCGGCAGAAGATGCAGATGTTACGTTTCAACTCAAAGAAAAATTAGATGCAGTATTGCGAACTAAACCCGAATTAGAAAAACTTTTTTACGAGGTAGAAATTCCATTGATTGAGGTTTTGGAAGACATAGAACGAAATGGGGTACATATTGATGTGAAAGCATTGCAAAATTATTCCACAGAGTTGGAAAAAGACATAAAAAATTTAGAAAATACGATTTATCAACAGGCAGGGCAATTATTTAATATTGCCTCACCAAAACAACTTGGCGAAATTTTATTTGACAAATTACAATTAGACGCAAAAGCCAAAAAGACAAAAACAGGGCAATATGCCACAGGCGAGGAGGTATTGCAATTATTGGTAGAAAAACATCCTATAGTAGCCAATATCTTAGAAATCAGACAGTTACAAAAATTAAAATCTACCTATATTGATGCTTTGCCAGAATTGGTAAGCAAATTGGATAATCGGGTGCATACTTCCTATAACCAAGCTGTGGCTTCGACAGGACGTTTGAGTTCCAACAATCCTAATTTGCAAAATATACCTATTAAAACCGAAAAAGGTCGAGAAATTCGCAGGGCATTTATTCCACAAGACAGTAATTTTGTGCTACTATCGGCAGATTATTCGCAGATAGAATTGCGAATTTTGGCAGATTTTAGCAAAGATGCCACAATGATAGACGCATTTTTGCAAGGTAGAGATATTCATACGGCAACTGCGTCCAAAATTTTTGGCGTACCAATAGACCAAGTAGATAGCAATATGCGTAGAAAAGCTAAAACGGCTAATTTTGGTATTATTTATGGCGTTTCCGCATTTGGTTTGTCGCAACAGTTGAATATTCCAAGAAGTGAAGCTGCGGAATTGATTAAAAATTATTTTGCCGAATTTCCAACCATTAAATCTTATATGGACGGTTGCATAGAGTTTGCCAGAGAAAACGAATTTGTAGAAACTATTTTGGGACGTAGGCGTTATTTGCGAGATATTAACTCCCGAAACCAAGTGCAACGTGGCTATGCAGAACGAAATGCTATCAATGCACCTATTCAAGGAAGTGCTGCCGATATTATAAAAATTGCAATGTTGAATATTCATAATTTTTTGAAAATCAATAAGTTACAATCCAAAATGATTATGCAAGTGCATGATGAATTGGTGTTTGAAGTGCATAAAGATGAATTGGAATGGATAAAAACAGAAATACCTAAACTAATGGAAAATGCTGTGTTGCTCAAGAAAGTACGTTTGGAAGTGGGCATGGGAATTGGTACAAATTGGTTGGAAGCACATTGATAAAAATAAAATGGTGGATACCTAAAATTAGCAATCAACTATAGGTATCTATGCAAAGAACCATTAAAAAATAATGTTTCAAATCTATATTTTTTTGTAGTTTTGTAATTTCATATTATTTCCAAAACCATGCAACAACTTATAGAATGTGTCCCTAATTTTTCGGAAGGTAGGGATATGAGTATCATTAAACAAATTACAGACGAAATAGAAAGTGTAGAAGGCGTAAAATTATTAGATGTAGATGCAGGAAAAGCTACAAATCGTACTGTGGTTACCTTTGTAGGAACTCCCGAAGCTGTGATTGAGGCAGCTTATTTGGCTATTAAAAAGGCAGGGGAAGTGATTGACATGAGTAAACACAAAGGAGAACATCCTCGCATGGGTGCAACTGATGTTTGCCCTTTGATTCCGATTGCAAATATTTCTATGGACGAAACTGTAGTTTTTGCTCGGAAATTAGCCAAAAGGGTAGGGGAGGAGTTGAATATTCCTGTTTATTGCTACGAATCGGCTGCATTTTCGCCAGAACGGAGAAATTTAGCCACCATTCGTGCAGGAGAATATGAGGCTTTGCCACAAAAAATGAAAATGCCAGAATGGAAACCAGATTTTGGGCAAGCTATTTTTAATAGTAGGAGTGGGGCAACAGTTATTGGTGCAAGAGATTTTTTAATTGCCTATAATTTTAACTTAAATACAACTTCGGTAAGACGTGCAAATTCGGTGGCTTTTGATGTGCGTGAGGCTGGTCGTGTGGTCGAAAAAGATGGCAAAAAAGTATTAGATGAAAACGGAGAACCTGTAAGAGTTGCAGGAACTTGCCCATCTACCAAAGCTATTGGTTGGTTTATTGAGGAATATGGCATTGCACAAGTTTCTATGAACTTGACCAATATTAATGTTACACCTTTGCATATTGCCTTTGATGAGATTTGTAAAAGTGCCACAAAACGAGGTTTGCGTGTTACAGGTTCCGAATTGGTAGGTTTAGTTCCGCTAAAAGTGATGTTGGATGCAGGTAAATTTTTCTTGGAAAAGCAACAACGCAGTGTAGGAGTTTCAGAGGCAGAATTGATTAAAATTGCAGTAAAAAGCATGGGCATGGACGAATTGAAACCGTTTGAGCCAAACAAGAAAATTATTGAATATTTGCTAAAAGATGAAAAAGCAAATCCTTTGGTAAATATGAAACTCCATGCTTTTGCAGATGAAACAGCTTCAGAATCTCCAGCCCCTGGTGGTGGTTCTATTTCGGCTTACGTAGGTTCTTTAGGTGCTGCTTTGGGTACAATGGTTGCAAATTTATCATCACACAAAAAAGGTTGGGATAACCGTTGGGCAGAATTTTCGGCATGGGCAGAAAAAGGACAACAGTTAAAAGACGTTTTATTGCATTTAGTTGATGAAGACACAAAATCTTTTAATGCAATTATGGCTGCTTTCGGATTGCCAAAAAGCAATGATGAAGAAAAACAAGTTCGTACACAAGCTATTCAAGATGCCACAAAATACGCTATTGAAGTTCCGTTAAAAGTAATGGAAACAAGTTTGCAAAGTTTTGAATTATTGAAAGCTATGGCAGAAATTGGCAATCCAAATTCGGTTTCTGATGCAGGCGTGGGTGCTTTGTGTGCTTGTGCTGCGGTGCGTGGTGCTGGACTGAATGTAAAAATCAATGCAGGTTCTTACAAAGACAAAGATTTTGTAAACGCAATTTTGGCAAAAGCACAAACTATTGAAAATCAAGCAATTCAGCTAGAAAAAGAGGTTTTGGAGATTGTGAATGAGAAAATAAAATAGGTTTTATGTTATTTTGAGTGGGCTACCACCAACTTGCGAAGAATCTGAAATAATGCTTTTTGACGTAATAACATCAGATTCTTCGCAAGCTGTTAGCAGTCCCACTCAGAATGACAAAAAATTTTGATGTAGTTGCCTTTGTGTTTATTACTTATTTTCTATTTTTTTCCTACCTTTGTTATTCAAAATATTCAATTTATGAGGCATTTAATAGATACAATTTTAGAGGATTTGGAATTTTGTATCCAAAAAAATATTTATAAACCCATTGAAACAGAGAATATTGAGTTAAAAGATGCTTCGACACAAGGAGATTGGAAATCTATTCACGAAACTGTTTGTGCCTTTTTAAATACAGAAGGTGGCATTATTATTTTTGGAATTAAAGAAAAGCAAGAGAAAGGAAGTAAAAAATATCTATTTACAGGTTACAAGGAAAATAACGAAGAAAACTATAAGAAAATAAGCCAAGCATTTACAGATGAAAATAATGTAAAGTTAGACGTTACTGACTATTTTACTTTTAAGATAATAGATTTTTTAGACAGCAAAGTTTGTGTTTTGTATATAGAAAACCTGCCTATTTATTCCAAATTTGCTTACTATGAAGGCAAAGCATACGAAAGAATTTTAACAGGAGATTCTCAAATAAAAGAAGTAAAAATTATTCAACACAAAGAAGTAAAAGAAAATCTTGCATTGTCTAGAGAATTACAAATTGTAGAAAAAGCAAGTATTGAGGATTTAAGTGTTGATGCTTTGAATGAATATATTTATCAACTAAATAGAGAAATACGTTTAGAAACGCCAAAGGCTGATATTTTGGCAGCAAAAAGTTTTTTGGAACGTAAAAAATTTCTAATAAATGAACAAGTTACAACTTTGGGAATGTTGGTTTGTGGCAAAGATATTGAATATTTTTTGGGTGTAAAATCCGAAATAGATTGTTTTGTAGATTCTCCATTTGATGTAGTAGCCGACAAAAAAATTCTGAAAGATAATATTTTGGCTCTCATGTCAAGAGGCATTGCTTTTGTTCTCAAAAACATACAAGTTGGAGTAAGTGCCACAAATGGCGGACAGGCAGTTCCCGAATATTCCGAAAAACTTATTCGTGAAAGTATCAACAACGCCTTAGCACATAGAGATTATGCTGCCCAAAAATATACTACTATTGTTGTGAAGCCTAACACAAGTATAGAAATTAGAAATGCTGGAGTTTTTAAGAAAAATTTGTTGATAGAATATCCCAAACACGAAATTCCAATTTTACGTATTATTCCTGACGTAAAACGTGCAAATCCTCTGTTAGCAGATATTTTGAAAGCCTATAACAGGTATGAAGGACGTGGAATTGGTATTTCGGTAATGATAAATGAATGTTTGGCTAATAAAATAGATTTGCCTTACTATAAGTTTCATACAGATAATGAAATGACTTTGGTCATTAGAAAAGGTAAATTACTCGACGAAAAAATTGAAACTATTATCGAAAGTTATCGTGGTTTTATTTTAAAACTAACCAATGGAATAGAACTTAGTGAGGAACACAAATTAGTTTTGGCTTATTTTATAAAATCTGAACAAGAAAATTACAATTATCGCCATACTATTTTGCTCAGTCCCGACAATAATCATTTACAAGCCATTGCCCAACTAAAAAATTGGGGGTTAATTTATGAACACCCTTTGAGTGAAATTACAAAACCAATTTTTATTGTGAATAGACAAATATTACAGACTGATTTTATTGCCGAATTACGTGCTATTTTTGGTGGTGCTTATGATAGTTTACCAAAAGATTACAAAGAGAGTTTACAAATAGTTTATCAATATAACCATTTTTCAGAAGATAAAATAGTTTCGGCAAGTCAGGTTTCTAATTTCTTATTTTTAAAAATAAATGGTGCTATTCAAAATTACCAACTCAAAGAATTTGATAATTTTAAACGCAAAATTCGCAAAATTTTTGAAAATTTATTGTTAAAAGAATTTATTGTAAAAGCTAATGATAGTTATATAATTAATAGAAACTTTGCTCGTACAAAATCTGAGTTATTTGATGAGTAGCTAAAACTTTTCACCTACCAATTCATAAGTAAAACCATTGAATTTTGAAATTCTATTTTAGGTAAAAATGTGTATTTTTGCGATAAAACTTAGTTTTTATATAGGTTTTCCGCATCAAAATGTAGAAATAATTACAAAGTTATGTTTAAATTTACAAAGTATAATTTTGATGCGGAAAACCTAATTTCAAAATTAGATTTTTTACTACGTAGCAGTAGTTAGGTAGTACAATGCAACTTACAGTAACTAAATTTTTGCCGATGCCTACTTATTTATTTCTTTTTTTATGTCTTTGTTGTTTGGCTTGTAACACAAAAAAAATAGATACCAAGCCAACAAAAATAATTGGCTTAAAACCAATGGTTTTGGTGCGTGGAGGTTTTTTTAGGCAAGGCAATGACAAAGGTACTCCCTCCGAAAAGCCTGTACGAACAGTAGCTTTAGACGATTTTTATATGGACATTACGCCTGTTACCTACCAAGATTTTGTGGGCTATGTGCAGGCAGGAGGCGAAAAAAATGCCCAATGGTATGACGAAAATTACCATAAAAACGATTTGCCTTTGACAGGTTTGACATGGCACCAAGCAGCAGATTTTTGTAATTGGCGTAGTAAATTAGAAAATTTAACACCTGTCTATACCATTACAGAAGAATATGATGAGTATGGCTATCCTATTTTTAGTTGCAATACCGAAGCAAATGGCTACAGATTGCCAACAGAAGCCGAATTTGAGTATGCTGCCTCTTGTGGCGAAACTCAAGAAACCTATCCATGGGGCGAAACTTTTAGCCACCAATTTGCAAATTTTGACATAGAAAAAAGTAATTCCAAAGGCAAGTGGCGAAGACTTGCACCCGTACACGAATTACACCAAAATACTTGGGGGCTATATGGTATGAGTGGTAATCAATGGCATTGGTGCAATGATTGGTTTGATGCAGATGAATATGCCAAAAATACAAATATTCATAATCCACAAGGTGCTAGAAAAGGTACAGTAAAATCTTTGCGAGGTGGCTCTTGGGGAAGTAATGCACAAGTTTTTCTTACAGTTTATAAACGTAGTTATAATGCAGCAGGAAATTATAATTTTGATATAGGTTTTCGTTGTGTAAGAACTGCCAAAAACGTAGGCAAAGATTCTATTTTGACCTTACAAAATCCCAAAAATATTGCCCATACATTCTACAAAGAAAAAAAATACCATAAAATTTCGGGTTTTCAAGGTAATGTATATAGCGAAGAATTTGTTGGAATTTTAGGAAAATATATTGCAGATTATTATCCAAATTGTCTGTATTTTCACCAAAAAGTAGATAAACAAGCCATACTCAATCCTCGACAATTAGCAGAATTAATTGTAGAAGTTACAAAAATGTACCAAATTCACCCTTTAATTTTAACAGGAATTTTTGCTGCCGAAAGTGGTTTTGGCTCTTGTTCGGTGCCTCGTTGGTACAACAATCCGTTGGCATATCATTGGCAAAACAAACTTATTGTCAATGGAGAACCCGAATATAAAGCTCCAATTGGCTTGAAAAATGAAAAATTTGCTACTTTAAAAGATAATTTTCAGGCATTTTGCAAAGGTATTCGCAAGCCATTTTATATTGCACCTGCCCGACAAAATTTAGAGGCTTTCCATAAATTATATGTGGGTTATGATGCACACGCATGGATGTTGCCAATAACAAGAGTCTATCGTGATTTGTTGGGCATAGAACTCGATGCCAAAACGCCAAACACGCAAGTAGGAAGATTTATTTATATGGATTGGCTAACTTTTGAAAAATCGGTTTTGTAACAGAATATTTAGTAATAGGCATTAAAATAAATTTGTCTTTTATAAAATATAATCACTTGATAACCAATAAGTTATAAGTAAAATATACAATAAATATCTGGTTGCTACGTAATTTAGATTATCTATAAGTCCCATTTCCCTACAAAATAGTTGCAAACAACAAAGACAAACTTAGGTAGCTTGTCTTTGTCATTAAAAATAAAAATTAATCACTTAGCCGCCTATTGGTTTTGGGGTGTTAATTAGGCATCGTTAAAAGTTCTACAGTTATAATTTATAAAATTATTACCAACTTAATTGACCTTTGGTATGTTTAACCCTAACTTCACCATTTACCAAATCACCTAAATATTTGCCCTTTTCGTTATACATTTTACAGTTAATTTTGTAATTAACTGTAATTTCATAACTTGAATGTACTGTAACAGATATAATTTCAAAAGAAGATTTTTCATCTTGTTTACCAAACCTCGATGACACAAATCTTTCATTAATAGCATCTCCATATTCTGTACTTATGAAATCTATGCTAAAACCATCTTGCAACTGTTCAAAACTTACCCTTGAAAATGAAGTACCAAAGGCAATTTTTTTCTTTCCAACTGTAAAAAGTTGTTTAAAATCATAATTTGCATAATAATCACTCGCAGCTATTACATGAGGCAAAAAACTAAAATCTACACTTGGAGAAGTAATTGAGCAGTTCCCAGGTATTACAGCTTTATTTTTTGATAAATTAAATACACTAAAAACATTTGCATAAAGTGGCTTTCCTTCATCATTTGCTGCGGATATAACTCCATTTGTGGGATACCAACCATCATTAGGAAACTTGCTTTGACGAACTAAGAATGGTTTACCTAATAATGAGCCGACCATATACTCATCTTTTGAATTACGCAACTCGTCTGTAGCAAAATTTTGAGTCGTTGTTTCTTCTTTTACACAACCAATTAAGTTAATAAAAGCAAAAAACATACAAAAATACTTTATAAATATAATTTTCATAATTTTATAGTTTTAGTTGTTAAAAATATTACAAACTACAAGGAGAACCACAAGCCCAATAATAGCAGGATACAGACTGGTCTATACAACATTCATAAATATAAGTTTCTTGAGTTGCTATAAATAATGTTAGTGAACTGCTATTCGGATGTCCAATTATTCGTCTTTTCATATAATAACTTTCACCAATAACAAAACCACTTACTAATATACAGTAAGGCGCATTTATTGTACAAGGTTGAAATGTAGTCGTTGTTATTGTAGGAACAGAATAGTTTATTATTTTGGAAATATTAGCAGTTTTATTAGCAGTGATATCAGGTAAATCAATAGTAGTAAAACTCCTATTGGGTTGGGTGTCTAATGTTGCACTTAATGATAAGGATGTACCCATAGCAGTTTTAAATGAATAATTGCCATCAGAATCTGTTATTATAGTAATAGGGTTGCCATCAATACCTTTAGCTCTTGTTATATTAGCAAAAGAAACCCCCAAATTATTGCATTGCGTAACTCTGCCTGAAATTGTAAGGATAATGTTAGCTGGATTAATGACATTAATATTCGCACTTGTGTTTAGAATTTGTTGCTGATAAGTAGGGCTACAAGAGATAATAGCAGTTGCTTGTATATATTTATACCCTGTGTTAGCAAATCTTACCTCTATTGTTGCACCATTGCTATAGCTATTTACAATAGTGCCACCTTGTAAATCCCAATTTACAGAACTTACTGCACAACTTGTATTTAGCGAAATAGAAACTAAGGTGTTGCTATATACTGTGCTTGGTGCATCAATGGTGATAGATTGTGCTTTTGACATTCCAAACGTGCCAAACATAAGCACTGCCATGATTACACAACATCTAACAACACGCAAAAGCCATGTGTGTGTGTGTAGTTATTCGAGCCACCAACGAATTTTACTGTTTTTTGTTTCATAATCTTTGGGTTTAGAGAAAAATGCCAATAGTTTTCTAATGGCTTTGCAATAATGTAGCATTTTTTTTGCAAATCCTAAAAAAGAGGTACTCGAAATTTGTGTAGTCGAGGCATTTTACTACTCAAGTTAACATATTTTAACTTTTTTTTTAGTTATTACGTAAAATTTATGTAATGGTAGTACGAAAATCCAGTTTCGTACTACAAAATTTATGTTATTTTTTTGTCTTAATTTTATAACGCAAACCGCCATAAAACATTCTACCTTGCACAGTTCCCCAAACCAAAGACGCATCAAAATAATTGTTATATGGATTTTTGGCATTAATAATGAGGTCTGTTTGGCGAAAGTCTAAAATATTTTCTAAGCCCAAATATATATCAAGACGTTTGCCAATACTTTTGGTAATTTGCATATTCATCAAAAAATAATCTGGCGAATAAGCATTCTTTTGAAACTCCACAGGACTATTTTGGGTGTTTGGAATACGTTTTTTGCCAAACCAACTCAGCGTATAATCTATATTCCAAGTTTCAAAAATCTTGTAACCAATATTCATAAATGCCCTATCTCTTGCCAACAAATACCTTTCTAACAACTGATTTCCGTAAGTGGTATGCACATCAACCAATCGATATGCCATTCGCCATTCCATATTATAAATTGGTTCATAAGTGAGTTGTGCTTGCAAAGAATTAGAATAAGACTGCCCATTATTGTCTGTAAGGTTATAAAAAAGCACTTTTTGCGAACTATTATCCAAATCGGTAATTACTTGATTGATAAAGTCTGTTCGGTAATAATCTACTTCCAGCGTGGCAGTATTGCCCAACAAACGAAAATCTTTTGTCAAATTTATGCCAAAATTCCATGCTTTTTCGGGCTTAAGTCCGTAGGCTGTTGTGTTGCTATTTGCCTTTCTATTTACAATATCTACTTGCCGTGAACTCACAAAAATGGCACTATTTTCGGCAAAAATATTGGCAGTTCTCTGCCCACTTCCTGCCGAGAGTCGCAAAATTGTAGTAGGATTTAGCTCATATTTTGCGTGCAAACGTGGTGTAATTATCAAGCCAAATAAATTATGTGTATCTGTTCGCAACCCTGCCACAAAACTCAATTTTGGCGTAGCAGTCCAAGTATATTCAAAAAATGCACCTGCCACTATTTCTGTTCTTTTAAAATTTCCGTTATAGATTGCACTAAAAAATTCTTCGTAATTGTCATACAAAAAACTCAAACCTGTACGAAATTTATGGTTTGTATTGTTGATAATAGATTGATAAATTAGGTTAGAATATCCAGTTTTTTGCTTTGCAATATAGGTCGTATTGCCAAATGTAGCATCTTGCGAATAGTCTGTAAATGAACTCATTAACCCAATACTTTTATATTTTTTTTGTGGAAAAACATAGCCAAATTTTCCCCAAGCTTCATATTTTTCGGTATTGATTTTGACTTCATATTTTGGCATAGTATGTCCAATGTGTGTCGTATCTGTAGGCATCTCGTTGTGGCTACCTTGTCCACCTGTTCGAGTGTCTGTCATCAGTTTTACACCAATTTGTGCCGAAAGTCCTTTGTGGTTATCCAATTGCCAACGATTGATGCCATTGATTTGCGAGCCTAAAGGCATATCCAAAAAACCATCATGATTCTCGTCCATTTTGGCATTCCAGAGATTGCTATGCAATAAAAACGAAGTTGACCAATATTTATGTACTTTTTGATTGATGACCAAATTAGCTTCATAACGTCCCCAATCACTTGTATAAGCATTGAAAAACAATCTATTTTCGCCAAAAGGTTTGTGTAATTCGGTATTTATTTGTCCTGCAACACTTTCATAGCCATTTACTACCGAGCCTATGCCTTTGGTAACTTGTATGCTTTCTATCCAACTACCAGGGATAAACGACAAGCCATAATTGGCAGACAAACCACGTACTGCGGGCAAGTTTTCGGTCATAATTTGTGTATAAATTCCTGCCAAACCCAACATTTGTATTTGTTTTGCACCTGTAACAGCATCTGCAAAATTGACATCTATCGAGGGATTTGTTTCAAAACTTTCTGATAAATTGCAACAAGCAGCTTTAAAAAGTTCTTTTTCGGTCATCAAATTTGCCTTGATTGGATTCAAAAAATCAATCATCGTAGAGGATTTTTCGGCAGTAATTACAATTTCGTTCAACGAAGTTTCGTTCTTCAAAACCACCCGAATATCGTGCATATTTGCTTCTGTAATTGCCAAAGTATCCGATTGCATACCCACAAAACTGATGACTAAAAGTCCCCCTGAAGGCGGAATAGTTTGGGGGCTTTGTATTTTAAAAACCCCGCTTGTGTCCGTAACTGTACCTATTTGCGTGCCTGCCCAATGTACCGAAGCACCAATTACAGGCAAAAAAGTACCCTTAACATTCATTTCCACCACAATACCTTTGATAAAATGTGTAGAATTTTGGGCAATAAGGACTAAGTTGCTACATAAAAAAATAGCAAAGATTATAAATTTTAAATAAGAAGTTTTCATAAGAATTTTGATAAATGTGGAACTCTAAAACAGAGTTTGTTCTGTTAGTAAGTAGTAAATCAAGTTTACTTACATCATCAAATTCTAAAGACACGAAAAACCAACCAGAAAGGATTTTTTTGTAGGGGAATTTTGGGAATAAGCCTAATTTTTGAGGAAAAATTAGTAAAAAATTGTAAAAAATCAGTTTTATAGCTAAAATTTAAAGGTGCAATGAATAGCAAGTCATTCAGTATATCACTATTTGCTTTGCTACTTAACCCAAAATCAAAACTACTTTTAAGGTCGTCATTGGTTTTGAAAATCTTGGATTCATCTTTGCAACAATCTCCATTTTCTTCGGCATCTATTCCACAAGCACATTTTTCTGCTGCCACATAAAATGCTATCGAAGCTAATTCTTCTCCGCAAAAATGTTTGGAAACAGGAATACCTATGCTAAAAAGCAAATAGACAAGTGTAAAAAATATCGTTATAAGTTTTTGCATAAATGATATTGGTTCGCAAAATTACAACAAAATTTAGGTTTATCTATACGCAATTTAGTTAAAAATAGATAAAATTTGCTATATATACCCCATCACAGCATATACTACATACCCCATAATTTCGTGGATAATTTTTCCGCAATTTGCAAAAGTAGATTCTTGTGGCAATAGCAAAACATTAAGTAAAAAGCTACGTTTTTTGGATACAAAATCTACGCTAAAAGTGTCAAATTCTAAACCAACTTTTTGAAAACAACCTTTAGCACGTCTAATATGGAAAGCAGAAGTAATGAGTAAATGTTTTTGGTTTGGGAAATTTTTGTCCAAATATTGTTTAGCAAATAAAGCATTTTCTCTGGTATTACGTGAGTTTGGTTCTAAAAATATAACAGAATCAGGCACTCCTGCCTCCAAAAGTATTGCTTT
Organism: Bernardetiaceae bacterium; assembly: GCA_044348925.1. Lineage (GTDB taxonomy): Bacteria > Bacteroidota > Bacteroidia > Cytophagales > Thermoflexibacteraceae > JAAFKA01. Next base: position 10,656 of record JBIKRY010000019.1, on the reverse strand, counting down.
GGAACTAACATATTGTTGTTTATTGGTTATCGTATCTCCAAAAAGTTCATACTCTGCACCACAAATAAGGATATTTTCAATTTTTTGTTCTTTGTATAAACGTATGGCTTGCACAATTCGGTCTGCTGCTTGATTCAAATACACTCTATCTTTTAGCACTTGTCCATCATTAGTAAATCCTGTCAAAACAATACCAAATTTATATTTTTCAACTTTTTTAAATGGGGTTGCTGGAATTTCCCAAGCCAAAAATAATTCATTGACCAAAAAATTATTGGAGCATAAAAAAAGAAGAACAAGCAAACAACCAATAATATTCTTTCGTTTTTTGTCATTTTTTGTTTGATATGCCCAAAGAGCTAAGAAAAATAACCAAGCTATAGGCATCAGCAATATGTAAATAGTTTTGGAAAGGAAAAAAAACATTGCTTTTGGGGGTTAAAAAATAAATTATTTTTTAGCTATAAAGAAGGAATGTACTATACACTTTGGCATAGTAAGTTAAATACTTGAAAATCAACTATTTAAAAATATATAATGTAAGCTACGTAGTAGTACGGAACTCCAGTTCCGTACATAATTGATAGCATAAATAAAATACTTTAGACCAAAATAAATAGATTTTTAGGTAAAATAGACTTCCTTCTACGACATTGCGTAGCTGGAGCTACGCAATGTATATGATATAGTTTACCTTACTATTTTTCACTTATTTTGTAAAATAATAGCTACTAAATACTTCGAATCCTTGACAAGTTTGCACATCATCAAAATGGTAGCCAAAATTTTGGTTTTTGGGTCTTAGTCCCATACCTACTTGCGATAGGTAATCTGGTAATAATTTTGCTAATCCTTTATGATTTTCTACATTGCCATACAACCATATTTTGGTATCTTGTTGGTCTAAACCTAATTCTTTCATTGCCAACAAAATATAATACACACTGTCTGCATCATCTTTACTTGCAAAAGAATTAGCAAAATTTAATTTTCCGTGCTTAAAATGCACCACCGAAACCTCTCTGCTATCTACTAAAATATGCAAATGATTTGCCTCTAATTTATCGGGAGATTTGGATAAACCTTCTACAAATGCCGACATTTGATGCACCCAAATTATTTCCCTATCTCTATATACTACTTTTGACCAATCATAGACAATCGTAGGAATAGCAAAATGACAGTAGCAATTTTGTGCTAAATTTTGCGTATTTTGCATAGTGTATTTTTGCTTGTCTATATTGGTAGTGAGTCGCAAAAAAGAAGCTGTATAACTTTGGTGATGAAATTCGTCTGGTACAAAACTATATCGCAAACCACAATCCATAAAATAAATAGCTTTCCAATTTGCAGCACTCAAAAAACTATGTGTTTTGACAAAATTTGTCAATCCAGCACTCAAAGTTTTGGCATCTTCGACAAATATTTCGTGTTGTTCGTAGGCTACACAACGGTCTATTTTTGTATCAAAAACAGCTATTTCTATTTGTGTATCTGCTATCTTTAGGCACAAAAAATAGTGTGCCAAGGTATCCATATTGAATAAGTCATCTTTGACTTTAAACTTTAATTTGTGTGTCTGCATAATAGAAATAAACAAATTGTTGCATAAAATTAGGTTTGCAAATCTATCAAGTATTTTTGAAAGTTCTGATAGCTAAAATAGTAGTTGTATGAACTAAAATCTTTATTTGCTTATAGTTCTTTGTTCTATTCTTTTTTCGTAGTCTTTGCCTTGAAAAATATATTGCACAAATACCCCTGGTGTATGAATTTCATTAGGGTTTAGTTCCCCTGCTGGTACGAGTTCTTCTACTTCGGCAATCGTAATTTTGCCTGCTGTAGCCATCATTGGATTAAAATTTCGTGCTGTTCCCTTAAAAATAAGGTTTCCCATCGTGTCGCCTTTCCATGCTTTTACAAAGGCAAAATCTGCGGTAAGTCCTTTTTCCATTAAGTACATTTTGCCGTCAAATTCGCGTGTTTCTTTGCCTTCTGCTACTTCTGTACCTACGCCTGCAGGCGTGAAAAATGCAGGTATTCCTGCTCCTCCAGCCCTAATTCTTTCGGCTAAAGTGCCTTGAGGCAATAATTCCACTTCTAATTCGCCTGCCAATAATTGTCTTTCAAATTCCGCATTTTCGCCTACATAAGACGAAATCATTTTGCGTATTTGTTTGGTTTTAAGCAACAAGCCCAAACCAAAATCATCTACTCCTGCGTTGTTGGAAATGGCAGTCAAGCCTTTTACGCCACTTTCTAATAGTGCAGCAATACTATTTTCAGGAATTCCACACAAACCAAACCCACCGACCATAATGGTCATATTATCTTTTAAATTGGTCAAGGCATCTGATGCCTTATGAATTACTTTTTTCATTTTTTTATCTATTTGGTGCTATGCGTAGTGATAGAAATAAAATTACACATGATTAAAATTTGTAGTATAGTTTAGTCGGGTATGCCTTAGTTTGTGCCTGTAAGTCCTTGATTATTAACAATTTACAAGCACCGAATAGGATTCCCCGAATGAAGTCTATGCTACAGAAATTAATAATGTATGTTATAATTTTGGCATCAAAACTTTGTCAATAATTTGCACAGTTCCGTTGGCTGCTTTCAAATCTTTTTCTACGATATTTGCATTTTCTATCATTGTTTTTCCGTCTTTTTGGCTTACGTGCAAAATATTTCCCAAGCTACTTTCCAAATTTGGCATTGTGCTTGCCGTTAAATTTCCCGTAATAATATGATTTTTTACCAAATCTACCAATTTATTTTTATTTTCTGGTTTGAGTAAATTTGTCAATTCGCCACCCATAGCTTCCAAAGCTGTATTTGTAGGAGCTAACAAAGTAACAGGGTTTGTAGCACTTCCTGTCAATAAATTAGTTAAACCTGCTGCTTGTATCAATGCTACAAATTTAGAAAGTTTTGGATTTTGTTGTGCCAAACTCAATAATGTACTTACCGCCATTTGTTTGCCCATAGATTTCAAATCTTGTGCTTGTGCCTGATATACATTGCCTACTGCAAGTAATAGCAATACAAAAAATATTTTTTTCATAATTTTGCTAATTATATTTGATTAGTTACGATACACACAAAATTATAAAACTTTATGCTTTATAAGCTATAATTTTTGATTTAATTTGTAGGAATATTTCAACTTTTTTTAGAATTATGGCAAATAACAAAACCGTATTAATTACAGGCAGTACAAGTGGTATTGGATTAGGAATTGCAAAAGAATTTGCAAAAATAGGCTACAATATTATGTTCAATGGTTTGGAAAGCAACGGAAACGAAATAGCCAAACAAGTAGGTATAGAATTTGGCGTGCAAGTGCGGTTTTCGCCTGCCAATATGTTGCGTGTGGACGAAATACAGGCAATGGTCTATGAAGCAGAGGCAGCTTTTGGTGCTATAGATGTGTTGGTAAATAATGCAGGTATTCAATATGTAGCTCCTATAGACGAATTTCCTGCCGCCAAATGGGACGCAATTATCGGCATCAATCTTTCGGCTGCTTTTCACCTTTCGCAAGCCGTTTGGAAAGGTATGAAAAAAAATAAATTTGGGCGGATAATTAATTTAACTTCTGCACACGCCTTAAGAGCCTCCGAATTTAAGTCTGCGTATGTGGCTGCCAAACACGGTGTAACAGGACTAACCAAAGTTTTGGCATTAGAAGGAGCATCTTTAGGTATTACTTGCAATGCAATATGCCCAGGGTATGTACGAACTCCATTGGTAGAAGGGCAAATTAAAGACCAAGCAAAAGTACATAACTTAAGTGAAACCGAAGTAATAGAAAAAATAATGCTAAAAAAACAAGCAATTAAGCAATTTATTGGTATCGAAACTATTGGAAAATTAGCGGTATTTTTGGCTTCTGATGCTGCGACAACTATCACAGGCACCTCGATTCCTGTAGATGGTGGTTGGACGGCACAGTAATTTTGTTGCAAATTTTTTAGTAAAATAAGTATCTATATGTTTCCAAAAAAATATTTCCTGCTCCTTATTTTTATTTTAGGTAAGTTTTTCTTGCAATATCAACTCATTGATGATACTTACGATTTGCATCGAGATGAATATTTGCACCTTGACCAAGCAAATCATTTAGCAGCAGGTTATATTTCTTTGCCTCCTTTTACTTCGTGGATTGCCTTTGCAATAAAAATATTGGGTAATACAGAATTTTGGGTAAAATTTTTCCCAATACTTTTTGGTGCTTTGACCATGGTGGTGGTTTGGCAAATGGTAACAGAACTCAAAGGCGGAGTATTTGCACATATTTTGGCAATGCTTGCCCTATTATTTTCGGCAATGTTGCGAATAAATATACTTTTTCAGCCAAATTCTGCCGATATTTTCTTTTGGACACTTGGTTATTATTGGCTTTTTAAGTATTTACATAGCCAAAAAAATCTGTTTTTGCTTTTTTTAGGATTCACTTTTGGTATGGCAATGTTAAATAAATATAGCATTGTTTTTTGGGCTTTTGGCGTTTTTTTTGGGTTATTGATAGGGGAAAATCGAAAAATATTTGCCAATAAATATCTCTATATTTCCGCATTCATTGCCTTATTGGTATTTTTGCCTAATTTGGTTTGGCAAATTCAGCATAATTTTCCTGTCCTTTGGCACATGAAAACATTAGCAGCCACACAATTAGTGTATGTAAATAGAATAGATTTTCTCAAAGACCAAGTGCTGTTTTTCTTTGGGGCTTTGCCTATTTTGCTGTTTGCTTTCTACGCTTTTTTTGCCTACAAACCTTTTCAAAAATACAAAGTGTTTTTTTGGGCATATCTATTTACTATTTTAATTTTCCTCTATTTTCGAGCAAAAAGTTATTATGCAATAGGTTTGTATCCTGTATTGTTGGCGTTTGGAAGTGTATATATTGGCGAAATTTTGGCAAATACCAAAAGTATTGCAAAAAAAACTGCCTATTTTATCTTACCAACTTCAATTATTTTGCTATTTACTCCACTTTTTACCCTTGTTTTTCCTATTTATTCCCCCAAAAAAATAGCACAAAATAATAGCACTTTAAAGTCTTTAGGGTTTTTGAGATGGGAAGATGGCAAAGACCATACCTTGCCACAAGATTTTGCAGATATGTTGAGCTGGAAAGAGTTGGCAGAAAAAGTAGATAGACAATATGCACAGATTGCAGACAAAGATAATACTATAGTTCGTTGTGATAATTATGGGCAGGCAGGGGCAATTAATTTTTATTCAAAATTTAAAAATATTCGTGCCGTTTCTTACAATGCAGATTACCTTTATTGGTTTCCTTTGGAAAAACCTATCCGAAATATGATTTTGGTAAAAGAAATAGAAGATGAGGAATTGGATAGAAAAGTAGAAAAACAATTTTTTAGCTCTGTTGTTTTAGCGGATAGTATTAGCAATAGTTATGCAAGAGAATTTGGTACAAGGATTTTTGTTGCCAAAAATGCCAAAGTACCTATCAACAAAATTTTGGAAAACGATATTGCCGAAGAAAAACAAGCCATACAATAAAGCTATACTTTCTAAAGAAGCTAACAGATATAGCAAATACAAGTAACAATAAGTTTTAAGTTGGCTTCTCTGTTATAAAAAATAAGCTAAACTTTCAATATTTTAAGGAATAAGTAAAAATGAGTTTAGATTATTTTTATTTATAAATTACTGATAATCAAATATTTACATAATTTAGGACTTATAATTAAAAACTTATAACCACCTATGTCTGATAAACCTTCTTATATTCAAACTCGTTTTCATTTTATAGCCTCCTTAGTAATTATTTGTATTACTATTGTTTTAGTCTATATTTTTGGCGACAAAAAACTCTACCATAATGCTTTATCTGTGGTGAGTATTTTGGCTACATTGTGTTTTGTATATCTTTCATTGAGTTTGTATTATGGTGTAAAAATCATAAATGCCGAAGATACTTTTTTCCCAATAAGAGGTTTCAAAACAAATAACTATCTCAAAAACTTTGATGTAAGTGGTTTTGATATAGGAGACGCAGGAGGAGATGATGGGTGTATTGGTGCTATTTTTGCAATTATTATTTGGATAGTAATTTCTGTTTTTTTATTAATATTTTTAGCTTTTTTAGTAGAATTTGTTTGGATTTTTGGACTCACACTTATTGCGGTTTTATATTGGGTATATTTACGAGCTTTACATTTAATTAGCAATTTATCTCCTATTTGTCAAGGAAATAGCACCAAAAGCATAGCTTATGCTTTTCTTTATACTACATTATATGCTGGTTGGATTTATGCAATTATTTTTATAGGGCATTATGCAGGTCATTAAGGCAATTTTATGTTCCTGTTTTCTATGTTTTCATAAAATTTGGACGAATAATACCTAAAATAGATAGTTTTTAAATAATATCTGCTACTATTTTTTTAGAGTCTTAACACTAATTTTTTTTTCTTTAACAACCTTTAACGCAAAAATTATAACCTTTGCTATAATTTTGTAGTATAATTCATCAAAATACAAAGAAAATAATTTTACTAATTTTAACATTTTTACAATGACTACTTTCAAAAAAACTGTTTCTAATTTTGCCATTGCTGTAGTTGGTGGCTTAGTAAGTATAGGTGCATATAAAATGGCTGGTTTCGATAAAAAAGAAATCGTTTTTCAAGATAATGCACAAAATTCAGCAAATTATCGTAGTGTGGGCAATGTTTTGGGAACACCACCCGTAGATTTTGTACAAGCTGCAGCCAAAGCTACCAATGCCGTAGTACATATCAAAGCCTCACAAACACGAACAAAAGTTTCTTCTCAACAAATTAATCCAATGTTTAGGGAGTTTTTTGGAGATGATATGTTTGGTGATGAAGCTCCACAAGCACAAGTTGGCACAGGCTCAGGGGTAATTATGAGTGCAGATGGCTATATTTTGACCAACAACCACGTAGTAGAGGGTGCAGACGAATTGACAGTAACTTTGCATGACAATCGTAGTTTTAAGGCAAAAATAATTGGTACAGACCCATCTACAGATTTATCTATTATAAAAATTGAAGTAGATAAATTAGTGCCTATTACGATTGGCAATTCAGACCAAGTGAAAGTAGGGGAGTGGGTGCTTGCAGTTGGCAATCCAATGAATCTAACTTCAACGGTTACGGCAGGTATTGTAAGTGCTAAAGCCCGCAGTATCAATATTTTACGTGAAAAATCATCTATTCCTATCGAATCTTTTATTCAAACAGATGCAGCCATCAACCCTGGGAATAGTGGTGGTGCTTTGGTAGATGTAAATGGTAATTTGATTGGTATAAATACTGCTATTGCTTCGACAACGGGTTCTTATACAGGTTATGGTTTTGCTGTACCTATCAATATTGCTAAAAAAGTAATGGAAGATTTGCTAAAATTTGGCATTGTGCAACGTGCTTTTTTAGGTATTACTATTAGGGATTTAAACAATGAATTAGCAGACGAATTGAAACTAAAGGTTTCGGAAGGGGTTTATGTGGATAGTGTGATGGCAAATGGCTCGGCGGCAGACGCAGGATTATTAAAGGCAGACGTAATTATAAAAATTGATGAAACTGTTATCCAATCTGTTCCACAATTACAAGAGCATATCGGCAGACATCGCCCAAATGATGTGATTAATTTGTTGGTTTTGCGAGAAGGTAAAGAAAAAATTATCAAAGTTACCCTCAAAAACAAAGATAATAAAAAAGATGTCATTACTAAAGATAGCAGAAATGTATTAGAGTCTTTGGGAGTGGAGTTGGAAACTTTAGAAGCCAAAGATTTGAAAAAACTAAAGGTAGATGCAGGGGTAAAAGTTACAAAAATCAATGCAGGAAAAATTCGTTATAATACGGATATGCGGGCAGGATTTGTCATCACCAAAATAGATAAACAAGAAGTAAAAACTGTGGAAGATGTGCAAAGTATATTGAAAAATAAAAAAGGTGGCGTAATGATAGAAGGTTTCTATGAAAATGCACCAAATAATAACTATTATTATGCCTTTGGTATGTAAACTTTGTGCATAAATTTTAGAATTGGGACTTGTAGCAGTATTACAAAACTGATACAAATAAGCTAAAATTGCTACTAAAAAAACTTTCCGAGTATTAGACTTGGGAAGTTTTTTTTAGTAGCAATTTGAAATCTTATTGCTAATGGAACAGTTACAAAAAAAGTTTATTTATTTTATTGCTAAAATAAATAAACTTCGTTATTTTTTTACTTATTATTTTCGTAAAACTATTATCGTCTGAAACCTAAAACTGCTGCACCGCAATAGCTTTGCGAATCTTTGAAGGTAAAACTCAAATAATAAATACCTGTTGCTTTACATTTGTAAGTCCAACCTGGGAAAAATTTATTATTTACGTGGCTGGTAGCTAATTCGTTGCGTTGAGAATCATACAAGGTAACAATCATACCTTGCGCACCGCCATCTTTTCCACTCATACGAATCATATAATTGGTGTCTTTACTAAACACGCAAGTATATTCTATTTGTTTACGAATTCCGTTTTTGCCATCTACTTTATAGCTTTTTACGAAAGTGAAACCAGTTGCCAAAGCCTTAAGGCTTTTAGCACTATATACTTCGGCATCACATTGTGCGTTTGCAACAAAGATACACGAAAATACGAGGGCAAATGTTAAAAGTAATTTCTTCATATTATAAAGAATTATAATTTTGGGTTCTTCTGTTTGGTGTTATTAGTTTTTAATTATTTTATTTCGGATAGATTGGATTAAACTTGCAATAGCTTCCAAATCTTGTTCTGAAATATTCACTTGACTGTCTGTAACATCTTCTATAATTAGCTCCTCGCCTTTTTGTGTTAGTTTTGGGGCTAATTGTTTGGTAACAATTTCTACTCTTGCATAATTTTTTTGTAACTCCTTTAAATCTGTAATTAGACCCCCAAAGTTAGGCTTTGTTTTGAATATATCTAATACTAACAAGATTTGTTCCAAAGTTAATTTTTGTTCACCTATTTTTTCTTTTAGTTTATTTAATTTTTCTTGTGATTTTGCAACATTTGCACCACCTTTTGCTACTTGCTCTTTTGTTTGCTTGTGTACTAAGGTTGTCAAATAGACTGCTTCTACCCAGCCACCTGTCAAAATTAAGATACTTTGATATTCTCTTTTTTCTTCTTGCAAGTGTCCGTTAATTCTTTCAAAATTTTTCTGTGTCATATTCAACAAAGAATCTAAATTATCTTTGCTATTGGCAAGACGTTTGATGGTTTCATAGTCAAAATATTGACCAATTCCCAAATCATTTGCTAATTTTTTTACAGAATTAAGATAGTTTAGAATATCTTGGTTTTTGTTATACAGGTTACAATAACCTAAGTCTGTACTATATACTCCTAAGTTGAGTGCCTGTCTGTAGCTGGTATTGTAGCTATTTACACTGGTGGCTTCGTTTAGGTTGCTTACATTATATTCGGTACTCACCTCTTTGATGAGTTGCGAAATTTCTAAAGGCGAAGGGATAGACTGCAAAATATCTGAAATAATATCTTTGTTCATACTTTGTGCCGAGTCGTCTGTTTGCTCTTCTGTAGGCTTGTCGGTTGTGTCTCCTGCATCTCCGCTGTTGTTATCACAACCCAATAAAAATAATAAGGCAAAAGCCCAAATCCAATACGTTTTTTTCATAATTAATATACAATGTTAAATTGGTTGCAAAAGTTAAAATAAAGTTATGAAAATCTATACAAATATGCTAAGTTTTTTTTAAAAAAAAATTTAAAACCGAAAACCACGCAAAAAATCTACAATATTCATACGTTTTTTGCCTTCCAACTGTACTTCTTCGGCAGCAAGCCAACCGTCTTGTGTGGCAAAGTGTAAATATGTTTTTTGGTCGGTGGCAATATGTCCTTCTTTTTCGTTATGTTTTTCTATAATTCCTTTTGCTTGGTAGATTTTAAAGACTTTTCCCTGCAATATTGTCCAAGCTGAAGGATATGGCGACAAGCCACGCACAAAGTTATAAACTTGTTTGGTATTTTGTTGAAAATTTATTTGACAAGTTTCTTTGAATATTTTTGGTGCATGTTTTATTTCTCCTAACCCTGCTTGTTTACTAAGTGTGTATGTTCCTATTTCTATTTGTTTTACAGTAGTTAAAACTAATGTAGCACCTTTTTGCATTAGTCTTTCATACAACAAACCAACTGTGTCGGTGTCGTGAATAGGTTCTTTTTCTTGTAGAATGATATCTCCTGTGTCTATTTCGTGTTGTAAAAAAAACGTAGTAAGTCCTGTTTCTTGTTCACCGTTGATAATTGCCCAATTAATAGGTGCAGCACCTCGATATTTTGGTAACAAAGATGCGTGCAGATTAAATGTACCTAATTTTGGCATTGCCCAAATACTTTCGGGCAACATTCTAAAGGCTACTACAATTTGCAAATCTGCTTGATAACTTTTTAGCTCCTCTAAAAATTCTACAGATTTTAAATTGCTTGGTTGCAAAACAGGAATATGATGTGCTACTGCATAGTTTTTTACTGCCGAAGTATGCACTTGCAAGCCTCGCCCTGCGGGTTTGTCGACTGATGTTACAACAGCCACTACTTTGTAGCCATTTTCGACCAATATTTGTAAAGATGGTACTGCAAAATC
>JBIKRY010000018.1:0-25488 GCA_044348925.1 Bernardetiaceae bacterium | reverse complement strand
TCTTCAAATCCTGTGAAAATTTCGCACAACTCTACCAAGAGTTGGCAAATCCCGAAATGGTAAAATTGGAATAAATTGTCAAAGTGGGAATTGCTGACGTTATTTATTTTGTCGCACTACTTATAGGCAGTTTTTTTAATATTATCATTCTTTGCTTTTGCTACGCAACCTAATACAATCTACCAATATTCCCAGTATAGAAAAGCTATATTTATTACTGCAATTTTTGCCTCTTTTAAGACCTTATTCCATATTTTTTAAAAATAAATATATTCCACATATTCTAAAATCACTAATTATAATATCTATTTTATTGAAAAAAATACAAAAATTACAAAAAAAATAACATTACACAGTTCCAAGTAATAAATAGTAAAAATATATGATAGGTATCTTGTATTACATAGTAACTTTTTATACCTTTGTTGCGTTAGAGATAGTAAATAGCAACAATGCACTTTTTATGGTTTCTATAAAAGACATTGGAAACATTTGCAATCCATTATGAAAACAACCTCAAAACACAAAAGCTATGACAAATGGTCAAAAGCAATTACCAAACTTAAAAGACTTTAAAACTATGGATTTGGAAAACACGCAGATACAAATGCGAAAAGGAGTTTTAGAGTTCTGCATTTTAAGCATTATTTCACGAGGCGAAGTGTATGCTTCGGATATGCTCGAAGAATTGACAAGTGCTAAAATAATGATTGTAGAAGGAACTTTGTATCCACTACTTACACGACTTCGCAAAGCAGAACTTGTAGAATATAAATGGGTAGAATCTGTTTCGGGACCTCCACGAAAATATTTTACGATTACTGCCAAGGGACAAGATTTTTTAAATAATCTAAAAAATACTTGGAATGAGTTGGTTAATTCCACCAATCATATTATAAAATAATTGCAACACTTGCAAAACAAAACAAAACCAATTTTTCAAACAAGAACCTTTATGAAAAAGAACATAAATATAAATATTTCGGGCATTATTTTCTATATAGAAGAAGACGGCTACGATAGACTGAAAGAATATTTGCTTTCGATTCACAAATATTTTTCCTCTTTTGAAGATAGTGCAGAAATTGTGGCTGATATCGAGAACCGCATTGCCGAAATATTTTTGGCAAAACTTGGCGACAATAGACAAGTGATTATGATTGAAGACATCGAGGAATTGGTGGCTACGATGGGTAGTGTGGCAGATTTTCAGGCAGTAGAAGAAGAAACTTTTGGCAAAAATGCACAAAATAGCAATGTAGATGCACAAGCTGCTTATGAAAGAAAGTTGAACGAAAATGTAAATGCGTCTTTTAATTTTGAAAAAGATAAAAGCAAAGAGCAAAGCCAAACTTCGAGTACGCAAAGCAAAAGCACACAAAGCAATTATCCACAAGAGGAGAAAAAACTTTTGCGAGATGGCAAACGCAAATTATTAGCTGGAGTTGCGTCTGGTATTGCACATTATTTTAGCATAGACCCATTGTGGGTACGGTTGTTATTTTTGGCTACTTTGTTTGATTGGTTGGTAGTGGTTTCGGTGAGTGGTGTTGCATTTTTTTCCTATATTTTGATGTGGGCTTTTGTGCCAATGTCTAACGAATTAGAGGAAGATGCAAGAGTCAAAAAACTATTTAGAAACCCTAATAACAAAGTTTTGGGTGGCGTTGCAGGTGGTTTGGCAGCATATTTTGGGGTAGAAGTTACTTTAATTCGTGTGTTATTGGTAGTAGGAATGTTTTTGGGTGGTTCGACATTTATTGCGTATTGTATTTTATGGGCAATTACTCCAGAGGCAAAAACCTTGACCGAAAAAATGGAAATGGAAGGAGAACCTATTACCCTTAAAAATATCGAGGAAAAAATCAAAGAAAATCTCAATCTCGAAAACGACAAAGAAGAAACTTTATTGGCTAAAGTATTGCTATTTCCATTCCGTTTAATTGCAAGAATATTTAGTATCCTAACACCATTAGTAAAACCTTTTGGAAATTTTTTCTTACAAATGGTGCGTGTAATTTTTGGTGGTTCTTTTACTGTGGTAGGCTTTATTTTTGTGGCTGCCTTTACTTTTGTACTTTTGGCAACTACAGGATTTTTAAATATATTGGGTAATGAAATGTGGGAAGATAAAGTACATTTTGGCGAAATTCCAAGTACAATGATTTTAGAATTAGTGCCTATGTTTGGTATTTATGCAGGATATGTTACCGTATTGATACCTTCTATAGCATTGGTCATTGCTGGCGTTTCTCTCATTGCAGGACGTAAAATTATTAGCAATATTTTCCTTTGGTCATTGTTTGGAATTTGGAATTTGAGTTTGGTATTTAGTATCAAAGCTGCTACTGAAGTAGCCAACAAATTCAAAAAGACAGAAACCATCGAACAAACAAGTACCTACAGCATCAAAGATAAAATACTTGTTGTAGATGCTATCCAAAATGAGGACAAAATGGAAAATAGTGATGTTTCGATAACAGTAAAAGCCCATGACAAAGACGAAATACAACTAATCAAGTATATTCGTGCTAATGGAACAGACAAAGATGATGCAGTAGTAAATGCAAATATGTTGAACTATGACGTTAAGCAAGAGGCTAACAAGTTGATTTTCAACCGTTATTTTACCTACAAACCAGAAGCTGTGTATCGTAACCAAAATATTAGTATGACTTTGTATGTACCATACGGACAAGAATTTGTGATGACAGACAAACTTGCAAAAATTAGTCGCAATACTGTTTCACCGTATGGCTATGAACGTAAAGACATTACCAACGAAGCACATTGGATATTTGACAAAGAAAAAGGGTTGATTTGCCTTACTTGTCCCAAAAACAATTCTGCAAAATCGGAAATATCCGAAATATCGGAAAATACCAAAAAATATATCTTAAAAGAATTTGATAATTTGGTAATCAATTCTTCGGCAGATATTACGATAGAAAGAGGCGAAAAATTTATGGTTTTGGTAATGTCTGATTCTGAAGATTTTGACAAAGTACAAATCATACAAACGGGAAATACTTTGGTAGTAACTGCTACAGATTCGCAAGAGCCAGACATCAAAATTATTGTGCCAAGCCTCAAGTCCTTGATTATCAATGGCGAAAGTGAAGTACATATACAGGATTTAAAAACCGAAAAACTCAATTTAGTTTTATCGGGAGCAAGTGAGGTAGATGCCCAAATGGACTGCAATAATTTGCAATGTGTACTTTCAGGCAAAGCAGAACTACGATTGACAGGCACAGGCAAAGAAGCAAATTTTGTGCTTGACGGTGCAAGTAATTTGGAGGCTTTTGATTTTGCATTGCAAATAGGCAAAATAAATGCACAAGATGCTTGTAATGCAACACTAAATGTTGAGAAAAACTTAGAAATTAGCACTTCAGGAGTAAGCGAAGTAAACTACAGAGGAAATGCCCTTGTCAAAGGAAAGGGAAAATTTAGTAAAGAAGAGTAAAAATAGTTAAAACAATCATGTAAGTTGCATAGTATCTGTAGAATAGACTCAAATTCCGTTCTACAGATATTATGCAACTTTTATTAACGATGGACTTGTTCTTGGATATTTCCTATAAATTATAAAAAATGATTATTAGCAAAGACATTTGGATAACGGTTGGCTATGAAATGTTTGCACTATTGGGCAGAAAAGGACTTAAAATAGAATTGCTTGCCAAAAAAGTAGGCATAAGCAAATCCTCTTTTTATCACCATTTTGCAGACCTCGAAGTATTTATGGAATACTTGCTAAAGCACCACGTCCAACAATCTCAACGCATTGCACAAAAAGAACAAAATGCTAAAAATATTATTCCAGAACTCATCGACATTCTTGTTGAACATAAAATAGATTTACTTTTTAATAGACAACTTCGCATAGATAGAGAAGATAAGGCATATTTAGCAACACTCAACCTTTCAAACCAAACTGTTGGCAACGCCTTTGTGATGCTTTGGTTAAAAGATTTAAACCTTAAACTTACACAAAAACAGTTAGAAGGAATATTTGAATTGGCTCTCGAAAATTTTTATTTGCAAATTAACAACACAAACCTTACCCACCAATGGCTGACCGAATATTTTATAAACTTGAAAAGAATTGCATCAAATTTTGTATAGAAATGTACGGTAACGTCTAAAATTACTACCAAGCTACAACTAATTTTGTGTGTACTTAAAATCAACGTATATTTTATGACAAGCACAAAATTTCACAAATCCTATCTTAAATTTACTTCTATCGTCATCGGCTCTTTTGCACCTGTTTTTTTTCTTGGAACTATGTTAGCAACTTCCGAACCAATCAGATGGTCGTTAGACTTCCTAAGTTTTCCTGTCGATGGACTGCAAAATAATTTTTTGTTACTTTTAACTTCTTTCTAAAAAATGAACATTTTTAATAAAAATATCCTATTACTTACTATTTTGTTAAGTATGCAAACTTTGTCTATATTCATCTACACTGCTTATGCGTTTGCTCGTGAGGGTTATGATTTATTTAGTATTTTTATAGACAATATGCTTAGTCTAAATTGGAATGGGCAATTTAACCTCGATTTTAGTTGTTATTTGACACTTTCGGGACTGTGGATAATGTGGCGGAATAAATTTGACTTGTCTGCCATAATTTTTGGTGTCATAGCAATGATTTTAGGAATCATTGTTTTTGCTCCTTATATTTTGTATTTGTTGGCTGTGGAAAAAGGGAATTTAAAAAATGTGCTTATTGGAAACAGGTAAGCACTTGTTAAATTTTCCTAAAATTCCTTAATTATTGCTGTTTTTTTGCAATTTAGGCAAAATTATAAATTGCTTAAATCGATGAAAAAATTATTTTATTTGGCAACACTTTTTGCTGTGTTATGCCTCGCAGATTCCGCTTTTGCCCAAAAATTAGCTATGGACAAATTCAAAGGAATGAAAGCACGAAACATTGGACCCGCAGCCATGAGTGGTCGGGTTACTTCGATTGCAGTAGTCGAAAAAAATACAGACATTATTTATGTTGGCACTGCTTCAGGTGGTATTTGGAAATCTGAAAGTGGCGGAACTGCTTGGAAACCCATTTTTGATGACCAAAAAGTGGCGGGCATTGGTAGCCTTGCCATTCAACAAGACAATCCCAATGTTATCTGGGCAGGCACAGGCGAAGGAAATCCTCGCAACAGTCAAACAGTTGGTTACGGAATTTACAAAAGTATAGATGCAGGGAAAACTTGGAAATTGATGGGTTTGGAAAAAACTTTCCAAATTCACCGCGTAATCATTCACCCAAAAAACCCTGATGTTGTTTATGTAGCTGCTATTGGTTCGGCTTGGCACAACCACACAGACAGAGGCGTATTTAAAACCACAAACGGCGGGCAAACATGGGAAAAAGTGTTGTATGTAAACGAAAAAACAGGGGCTGCAGACTTGGTAATTGACCCCGAAAATCCCAATAAACTGATGGCTGCTATGTGGGAATATCGTCGTGAGCCTTGGGTTTTTAAGTCAGGCGGCGAAGGTTCAGGTTTATATGTTACGATAGATGCGGGCAAAACTTGGGTAAAACGCAGTTCCAAAGATGGACTTCCCGAAGGAGATTTAGGTCGAATTGGTTTGGCAATCGCAAAAAACAAACCCAATGTAGTCTATGCTTGGATAGAATCAAAAAAAAATGCCCTTTACCGTTCTGAAGATGGTGGCGAAAAATGGAAAATGGTCAATGACAAAGAAGATATTGGTGATAGACCTTTTTATTATGCCGAAATCTATGTCGACCCTACCAACGAAAATCGGGTTTATACCCTCTATTCTCGTGTAGCAATGAGTGAAGATGGCGGAAAATCTTTTAAAGTAATGCTTACCTATAGCACGGTTCACCCCGACCACCACGCTTGGTGGATAAGTGCCGAAAATCCAAATTATATGATAGATGGCAACGATGGAGGCTTAAATATTACTAAAGATGGCGGAAAATCTTGGCAATTTATCGAAAATTTACCTCTCGGACAGTTTTATCACATCAATTATGACCTCGAAACCCCGTATAACGTCTATGGTGGTTTGCAAGATAATGGCTCGTGGCAAACTCCTGCTTATGTGTGGCGTGATGGCGGTATTCGCAACCAATATTCGCAGTCTGTTTTGTTTGGCGATGGTTTTGATGTGGTGCCAGATTTAACAGATATTCGTTATGGCTATGCAATGTCGCAAGGTGGAAATTTGGCTCGTTATGACACCAAAACAGGCAATGCAAAGCTGATAATGCCTGTTCACCCTGAAGGAAAACCTTTGCGTTTTAATTGGAATGCAGCTATTGCTCAAGATAATTTTGACAAAAATACCATTTATTATGGTAGCCAATATGTCCACAAAAGCAAAGACAAAGGCGAAACTTGGGAAATTATTTCACCAGATTTGACTACCAATAATCCCGAAAAACAACAATCTCATAAAAGTGGTGGCTTGACATATGATGTTACTTTTGCCGAAAATCACACTACTATTTTGACTATTGCAGCAAGCCCTGTAAAAGATGGAATTTTGTGGGTTGGCACAGATGATGGCAATATTCAAGTTACAAAAGATGCAGGAAAGACTTGGAATAATGTTACCAAAAACCTCAAAAATGTGCCTGACGGTTGTTGGATTCCACAAATTACAGCTTCTACTTTCCATGAAGGCGAGGCTTTTGTGGTTTTGAATGATTACAGACGAGGAAATTGGAGTCCATACATTTTCCAAACCAAAGATTTTGGCTTGACTTGGAAAAGATTAGTTGATGAAAACAAAGTTTGGGGCTATGCTTTGAGTTTTGTGCAGGATATTGTCGAGCCTAAATTAATGTTTGCAGGAACAGAATTTGGCTTGTATGTGAGCATAGACGGAGGCGAAAATTGGGGCAAGTGGACAAGTGGATACCCTACAGTTTCTACCATGGATTTGCGTATTCACCCAAAAGAACACGACTTAATTATTGGAACTTTTGGTCGGGCAATTTATATCTTAGACGACATTCGCCCACTTCGCAAAATGGCACAAGAAAATACGGTTTTAAACAAAGACTTGGCTATTTTTGATATTCCCGATGCGATGTTAGTCAATTTTGGAACTGTTGGAGGTAATTTGTTCCCTGGGAAAGAGATGTTTCAAGGCGAAAACAGACCTTTTGGAGCAAGCATTAGCTACTACGTAAAAGCTGGAAAACTTGACAAAGTGCAACAAAAATTAGATAGTATTGCAATGGCAGACAAAATTACAAGCAAAACAAATGCAAAAACAGACGTAAAAACAGATGCAAAAGCTGATACAAAAGTAGCAAGTGCAACAGACAAAAAAACTGTTTTTTCGGATAGTGTGCGAATAGAGATTTACAATTTGGAAGGTAAATTATTGAAAACTATGTATCAACTACCTGACTCTGGCGTAAACAGAATCACGTGGAATTTGACACAAAATGGTGTCCGTTTTCCTGATACCCCAAAACCAAAAGTACCTACAGACGCACAAGGAGGTTATGTATTGCCAAATACCTATCAAGTAAAGCTGATTTACAAAGGCATTATAGAAACAACAAACGTAAAAGTAGTTTTAGACCCTCGACTTACGATTGCTACGGAAACTTTGCAAGCTACCGAAAAAATGGTAAATAGACTCAACAAAAATGCTGCTACAGCAACAAGTGTAGTAGATAGACTAAACGAAATGAAAGAAACTATTGACTTGATTTCCAAGCAATTAGATACTAAAAATGAAGTGCATAAAAAACTTTCTAACAAAGGGAAGGCAATCAAAGATAGTGTAAAAATTATCTTAGAATTAATAAATGGCAAAGAAGATGTGCAAGGAATTTTTAGAAGTGCTACGATTGTGAGTGCAAAATTGGAGATGATTAGCTATTATTTGTTTACTGCGTTTTTTGATAAACCAACTGTTTCGCATGAGCTAATGCTTGCTGATGTCGAAAAAGATATTAAAAAAGTAGTAGAAAGAACCAATAATTTGCTCGAAAAACAGTTTACAGAATTTCGTAACGAAACAGAAACACTAAAAGTATCGATGTTTAAGGAATATCAAGGCATCAAAATGGAGTAGAACTTTCTGTCTATGATGAATAGGTTTTCTGTATCAAAATTTTTATTTTTTCGTACCACTTAGACAAGAAGAAAGACGAAGTTTCCTGTAGGATTTCTTAGTTTCTAAGTAGTACAAAAAATTTGATGCGGAAAACCTAAACAATATAGGTTATTAAAATCTATCGATTACTCACAAGTTGAACTACCAACCTTAATAACGTCTAATAGCAAATATATTTGTTTACTTACGTTAGTTAAAATAAATCTGTTCGCAATCTAAAACCAATCGGATTTACTACATTGTCCCCAATTCCAAAAGCCATATCTATACGAATAATTTTAAAAATTCTTTCCAAACCAATCGTAATTTCGCCATAATTTCCAATAGCTTGATCTGTAAAAATATCTTTGTTGCTCTTAGAAGTAGTCAAATAATGCCCACCAGCTACCAATGTCCAGCCTAATTTTCGCATAAAGCCTATTCTATTCGTGAGAAAGCCGTTAAAATGGTGTTCATAATGTGCTTCGATAAAATTATTTGCGGTACTAAAACGGTAATAAGGTAACAGATAAAAACTATTTAATTTATTATTTGCAAAAATAGTTTGTGTGGTCAAAAAGTGTGCATAATCCATAAAATACAATTTGTTTTTCTGCACAAAACTTCCTGCACTTACATAATATTCGCCTTTGCCAAGCTGTCCTGTCGCAATTTCGTCTGTAAGCGTAGCTTGTACATAGTGAAAATCTACATTGCCCAAACCTGCTTGATAAGCTAATTTTAGTGTTGGGTATTTAGATTCTGTGTTTACTTTTTGGCGTGGTCTTGTAATATATTTTTGCCCAAATTTGATAACAGTTTCGGCTTGTAAAAAAACTGCTTGATGATTTGGGAAAAATTTTTCGGCTGGTTGTATCAAAATATCTGGCGAATAATATATCGGATTGTTGCTCGTAAAATGATTTTTTGTAAACCAATCTACTGTATAACTTTTATACTCTGACGTATTTGCCAAGGCAATACGATTTGCATATTCTGCCGAAACATTTAGGGTAATTCCATTGATAATTTCTGCTCCTGTCGTAAATTTTACATAGTTTTTTTCATACAATTTCATATAATTTTGCCCTACAAAACTTGTATAAATGCTATTGACAAAGCTCGAAATAGGATTTTCATTGTTAATTTGTGCAACAAAACTACCTCCCTGCAAACGAATAAAAAAACGGTTGGTAGCATTAAAACGGCGATAAATATTGGTTTGTGCATACAATCGTTGGCTACCAAAACCATAACGCAAATCATTTTCCCAAGCAAAAGCCGTTTGTTTTTCTCTATTATTGCGATAAAATGTAATTTTAGGATTAATTACAATACCTTCTACAGTATTGGTTTGAATAGTGTTGATAGGAGATGAAAAGCCAAAATTATAATTTTCAAAACTATTACGATAGGTATAACCAAGTAATAAATTAATTGCCTTAAATTTATTATTTTTCTTATCTATCGAATCTTTATAGACTTTGGAATCTCGTACTTTATAAATACTGTCTTTGCGAACATAATCTTTGGCTTCTTCATTCGTGAGTGCAAAAGGTCTAACTTTATTCCAATATGCAGTATCTTTTTTGTTAGATTCTTCTAAAACTTTGAGTTTTTCGGCAGAAAACAGCTTTTTATCCATTTTTTCGTTGATTTTGTAATCCGAGAAAACCCCTACAAAATAGCCACTTCCTTTAAATTTTAATCCTAAAAAATCTAATGACCATTTAAAATTTACAGACTGCGTGCCTATTTTCCAAACGTCCTCTGTAATTGGAATATGTGTTTGTCGCAAAGTCAAAGAATCTACAAAATCAATCCCTGTATCATTTTTTGTAACTTTGAGTTCGGTGCTATGAATCCGCCAATTTTGGTCTTGGATATAAATCACGCCTCCATAAACAGGTGAGCCTTTTTGCTTGGGAATTAGTTTTATTTTGTGCAAAAACAATCCTTTTTCCTCCACAGTACCCAAATATTCGTATTTATAATGCAACATAGCACTACTTGCAATAGGCGAAATAAAAGGACGTGGCGACAAACCTCCCATCTCTATACTATTTTCATACATATTCAATTCCAAATCCAAAGCAGAATTCCAACTAAAGGAGTTACTACGCCCACTTACTTTAGACGAAATTACAATTTCTTTTTTATCTTTTTGATTTACATATAATTCCGAAATAGATTCTGATAAATAGACAATAGCCCGATTTACGGAATCTCCTTCGGCACCAGGCAAGGTAATATCACGTCCCATAGCTTTTTTGGGTGCTTCGTCTATTCTTTGCAAACCTTTGATATAGGCATTTGCTTGGTAAATTTGTGCCTGCTCAAGATAAAATTTTCGTTTACTTTGTGCATTGCGGATAATTTCATAGGCAGGGTCTTCTCTGTTTAATACAATTTCCACTTCATTTAGCGTAAGCAATTCAGGCAACAATTCGATATACATTGGTAAGTCTTTTCCTTTCATCTCGATGGATTTTGTAACAGCTTTGTAACCCATGTAACGAAAAGAAACCGTATAATTTCCATCGGGCAACTGCAAGGCAAATTCACCACTTATATTGCTTACAGTGCCTTTATTAAAATTTTTGTTGCCTACCTGTTCTACATACACAGTAACAAATGCTAATGCTTGTTTGTTATTGTCTGTAATTTTTCCAAAAATTTGTGCTGCATACATCTCTACAATGCTAAAAAATAGCAAAAAGAGCATAAAAAAAAGTTTTTTCATATCAAGTTGTTAAAGATTTGTGCAATTTAATAAGCAAATTTAGATTGTGTATCTAAAAGATGCTAAAAATCAAAAAAAGGTTGCTTGCAAACACAAAAAATGATTTGGCTACGATAATAATAATCCTCGTGCATCTTCCATAAAGCAAAAAATTGTATAGGTTTTCCGCATCAAAATTTTAAAGTAAGGTTTATGTAATAAAATTCGTCTTACTGCTAAAATATTGAACACCGATAACACAGAACACGCAGATTTACACAGTTTTTCTACTTATAGTACCTTCATTAACTTCTATTTTTCTATGTATCTATGTTACTATGTGGTTAAAATAATTTTGATGCGGAAAACCTAAAAAATTGTAAGATAAGGTCTTAGAAATTCTTGATACCTCAAAATTCTTATGAAATAGTTAAATTTCCTTCTTTTGCATCTGTGGTAAATAGTTTGGAAATAGTAAAATAGCTAATTTAGTAAGTAAATAAGCAATTAAAACTCCTGCAATAGCACCAAATAAAATATCCGCAGGATAATGTACGCCTACATATATGCGTGTGTAGCTAACCAAAGTAGCCCATGCAAACATAGTAATTGCAATTTGTGTAGAATATGCTTGCCTAAACTTTTTTGCAAACATAGCCAGCAACATAGCCAACGCAAAAGTATTGGCAGCATGGGAAGACACAAAGCCATATTTTCCGCCACAACTTGGCGTTACTAAGTGTACTTTTCCTACTAATTTTGGCTCATAACAAGGTCGCAGTCTTTGCACAGTGGGTTTCATAAATCCCGAAGCAAATTGGTCGGCAGCCGTAATAGTTAGAGCTATGACTATAAAAAGTGGAATACTTTTGGCACGAAAACGCCAAATTAACAAGCCAATAATGCACACATAAAAGGGTATCCAAGCCTTATCACCTGTTGCCCATAACATAAACGGACTAATTTGGTCATTATAATGGCTATTAAGATATAGAAATAATTGGGTATCGAGGTCTTGTAACATAGTTAAATAGTTAAAAAATTTGTTGCGAAAATAAAGCAATTTACCAACTATTTCTGTCAAAATATAGGTTTTCCGCATCAAAATTATTTTAACCACATAGTAACATAGATACATAGAAAAATATAAGTTAAGGAAGGTAATATAAGTAGAAAAACTGTGTAAATCTGCGTGTTCTGCGTTATCTGTGTTCAATATTTTAGCAATAAGACGAATTTTACTACAATTTTATTACATAAACCTTACTTTAAAATTTTGATGCGGAAAACCTAATCAAAATAGCTATAAATTACACGTTATTAAGGTTTGTAACATAGACTTTAATAATCTATCTTAGGGTTTACTGTATTTTTATTAATTTTAACTGTCTGCCATTTTGTTTTACTTGGGCTTGTGTTGCCAAAGCCTGCTCAAAAGTATAACCTGTAAACTCACAATGTTCTAAATACAACAACGGAGATAATAAAGTACCTTCTTCATAGCTAATTATTGTAGTTTTTTTTTGCAAAACATCTAATACATCTGCACCAACTACTTTGTAATAGGCATCTACTAAACAGTATTGGTAGCCTTGTTTTTGTAAAATTTCCAAATCTTTTTCAAATAAAATTGTTTGAAAATCTATCGAAGGAGGCAAAAAATATTGCAAATTAATGCCAACAGTAACTGCTATTTTATCTATCTGATTTTGTTTCAAATAAGCAACTAAATTAGGGTAATTTGTATAATTATAGGTGTAAATGTATTTTTGTATTTGTACATATTGGTAAAAAATGAGCAAAACATATAAACTCATAGAAAATAATTGCATAGTATTTTTATATATTTTGTCTTGTAATTTGGTTTGTAAAATTTGGAATATTTGTAAGCAAGCATCAAAAGCAAAAAAATAACACAATGGCAAAATAAATAAAATGCCACGCGGTGCTTTGGGCAAAATAGACATTTCTATCCAAGTAAAAACAGTTATAACAAGTAAAATATTGCTAACTTTTTTCTGTTGCATTTCTTTTTTTGCATAAAAATAAGCCTGTAAAATAATAAAAATAGCAATTCCAAGCAACAAAATAGGAGATTCAAAATTTTGTAGGTATTGGAAATAATAATCTATATCCCAATGAATTGTTTGTATATTTTTCCAAGGATTTAGGTTTTTTCGCATAATTAACACAAAAAACCAATGTGCAGGATAAGATTTCCACGAAACCCCAAACAATATTCCTACTAAAATATAGAAAAAAAATGGAATTACTAAAATAATAGCATATCGCAAATACATCTGATAAGCCGTGGCAAAACTTTGTTCTTTCCAAATTTTATGTATTTCGTAGATAGCTATAAGGGGAAAAAATAGCAATATTTTGTAATTAATCGTAAGCAGTATGGCTATGCAAGCCCAAAAATAATACATCATTTTGGTTTTTTGTTCCAAAAAATAATACAAACTGATTGCAAAAACCAACAAACTAAGACTTTCTATTGCCAACGACCTTGTGCCATAACACACATACAAAGACGTGCCTGCAAACAACACATATAAACAATGTTGCCAAAAAGTATAGTGAAAATATTTGCTAAAAATATGCCCAAAAATAGCTACAGCAAGCACATTGATACCCACATTGGTATAGGCTAAAAGCAAAGCAGAAGGATAAATTTTGTAGATACTTGCAAAAAATAGAAAAAAAGTTGGGCTACCATGTTGAAACATATTGCCAAAATCTCCATTAGCTATCTGCTTGATTATCAGATAGTTTTTTACAGAATCGTACTCTTGCAAGCCTACTTTGTGTAAGCCATACATTTGCAAAATAGCAATAGAAAGTAATACTAAAAAATAGATGATTTTCTGTAGCATAAATTTTGGGAATAAGCATAAAAACAAAAGCCTACAAAAATATAAAATTTTGTAGGCTTTTATCTAACAAGGATAGACGGTACTATTCGTCTTCGTCTTCATCGTATGCAAAACTATATTCTGTTTCGTCTAAAACGAGTTTGCCTGCATTAAAATCTTGCACAAATCTTTGAATAATCTCGTCTGTAATTTCTTCTACATTCAAGCAAGCATCAATTCCAACGCCAAACTCTACTTCTGTATTCATATCCAAAAACTCTTGCACTCTTACTGCATCATCTTCTTCCAATTCTGCCAATAGAATATCCAAATATTCCATTTCGTCTTCGGTCATTTTGTCATAACCGTTTTGTTTGAAGTGTGGAAATTTGGCTGCCATTCTTGCTTCCGCAGCTTCATATAATTGCATTTCGTACTCCATACGCAAAGTATAAAGAAAAGTATCAAAAATCACTTCTTTACCTTCGTGTTTGCCCACAAAGTAGAAATATGCACCTTCGGCATCTCTTTCTTCATGCTCTTCATTGATAACAAAATTTTGTTTCAACGATTTCATCTCGGCTTTCAATTCGCCAATAGTTTCCGCAGAATATCCTTCGTTCATAATAGTTTATAAATTTTGCGTGCAAAGGTATAACTTATTTTCATATACTCAAATTTTTCTTATCTTTGTAAAGATTAAAGTATTGCGTATCTATTTTTGTAATTTTACGAAACATTCCAAGCAAATGATTGAGATTAAAAACATAAAAAAAGCATTTCAAGGCAGAGAAATTTTGAAAGGAATTAACGGCGTTTTTCGAGCTGGTGTTACTAATTTTATTATAGGAGCAAGTGGAACAGGCAAAAGTGTATTACTAAAAAATATTGTCGGATTGATTCAACCAGACGAGGGACAAGTATTGTTTAGTGGTCGAGATTTTATTAGTGCCAACCGAGATACAAGACAAGAAATACGGAGAGAATTGGGAATGTTGTTTCAGGCGTCGGCTTTGTTTGACTCCAAAACTGTAGAAGAAAATGTACGTTTTCCTTTGGAAATGCTTACCGAAATGCCCGAAAGTGAAAAAACAGACCGAGTAAACTTTTGTTTGCAACGAGTTGGCTTAGAAGCAGCAGCCAAAAAAATGCCTTCTGAAATTTCGGGAGGAATGAAAAAACGGGTAGGCATTGCACGTGCTATAGTGCTAAACCCAAAATATTTGTTTTGTGATGAGCCTAATTCTGGCTTAGACCCTTTGACTTCGATACGTATTGATAATCTTATTCAAGAAATTACTCAAGAGTTTTCTATTACTACCATTGTTGTGAGTCATGATATGAACTCTATTATGGAAATAGGCGAATATATTATGTTTTTGCACCAAGGACAAAAACTTTGGGAAGGGGACAATGAAAATATTATGGAGGCAGAAGTTCCCGAATTACAAGAATTTGTATTTACTAATAAACTTATGCGAAAATTTGCAGGTAGAAATAAATAGATTAGATGTTGTTAAAATTTGTAGTATAAACTTTTATCATCTATTTACAAGCTAAAAAAGTTGCAAAAAAAATTACAAAAAAAATTACAAAAAAATTGTATAAAAATAAAAAATTTAGATTTTTTCATATATTGCAAAAACAATATCGAGGCTATGCTAAAAACTACTTTTTTTTGCTTTTTATTTTTTATACTACAAACAAGTTTTGCACAGCAAACGCAGTTAGTAGGTTTGGAAAAATACCTTCAGGCAGTAGAAATTGCCACTACCAAAAACGATAAACTTGCCTCTGCACAAGCATATACAGAGTTGGGGAATTTTTATTTTAGCAAAAATGTATTCGAAAAATCTATCAATAATCATAAAATAGCTTTAGATTTTTGGAAAGAACTTGCTAATACGGTTGGGCAAATAGCAAGTTTAGAAACTATTGGCAAATCTTATTTTGCTACTGCACATTATCAAGAGGCAAATGATGTTTATCTGACTTTGCTGGATTTATACCAAAAACAAGACAATGCTATAGGCACAGAAAAAACATTGGAAAATCTTGTTTGGGCATCGCAAAATCTAAATAAATTTGACAAACTACTTGCCTATAATATTAAATTAGCAGAAATTGCAAAAAAACATAAACATACTGCCATCGCAGCCAAAGCTACTAATAATATTGCAGTATATTACATGAGCATCAAAAACAATAACAAAGCATTAAATTATTTTTCGGAAGCCTTACAACTCTATCAAGCCAACGGTGCAACCGAAAATATGCCATTGTTGTTGTTAAATATGGGTTCTTGTTATGTGGCACAAAAAGAATTTGAAAAAGCAGAAAATTATTACAACCAAGCAATTAATCTATACAACACACAAAATAATAAGATAGGAAAAGCTTTAGCCTTAAATTTATTGGCAAGTAATGACTTGTTACAAAATAAAACAGAAAAATCTTTGCTACTCGCAAAAGATGCCCTCCATATTGCCACCGAACAACAAGCAGATGATGTATTGGCAGAAACCTATTTTGTATTATCCGAAATTTATAATGCCGAAGGAGATAACAAACAGTCGCAAAATTATTATAAATTACATATTGCTACTAAAGAAAAAATAGCTGAAGCATTGCGACAAAAACAGCAAGCAAATACACAAAAAGAATTGCAAGCAGTACAAGCCGAAGGCGAAGTAAAACTAACGGCATCTGAAAAAGCTAAACAAGAATTAGCCCTCAAACAATTAGTATTAGAAGCCGAAAAAAACGCAAAAGATTTGGAACTGAAAGCAAAACAAGTTACTCTTTTGGAACAAGAAAAACAAATTCAACAACAGGCTTTTGCAAATCAACTCCTTGAAAAACAAAGACTTGCACTCGAAAAACAAAGAATAGCAAAAGATTTGGAAATTGCACAACAACAAATAGAACAAGACAAAAAGCAACAACAAATTACACTACTCGAAAAAGATAAAGAAATTCAAAATACTATGCAAAATTTGCAAGCAAAGGAATTTGAAAAAAAGCAGCAATTAGATGAGGCAGAAAAAAAGTTTAAAGACGAAGAAATTGCCAATCAAAAAGTAAAGCAATTTTTTATTATCGGAATTTTGCTTTTGGTAGCTATTCTATTGGTTTTTGCTTTTTATGCCTTTATCAAACAACGCAAAGGAAATAGATTGCTATTGCAACAACAAGCAGAAATTAAAGAAACAAACGAAGAATTGGCAACTACCAGCGAGGAGTTACGCCAAAATATGGAAGAAATGCAAACTATTCAAGAGCAATTACAAAAACAACGTGACGAATTGCTACTATTTAACCAAGAAGTTACTAAACAAAAAGAAATTATTGAGGACAAAAATTCTAATATTATGGCAAGTATTACCTATGCCAAACGCATACAAAGTGCTTTTTTGCCTGATAAAGATATATTGAAAAAAAATATTCCTGATAGTTTTATTTTTTTCCAGCCAAAAGATATTGTTTCTGGAGATTTTTATTGGTTTGCAGAGCATAACGATAAACTTATTGTTACGGTAGCAGATTGCACAGGGCATGGCGTGCCAGGGGCTTTGATGAGTTTGATTGGAATGAACCTCTTAGACGAAATTATTTATATGCAAAATATTACAAATCCTGCAAAAGTATTAACAGAATTAGACAAAGGTTTTAAAAGACAGCTGCAAAAACCCGAAGTTTCGATTAATGATGGTATGGATATAGCTATGTGTGAAGTGGATAAAACAAATAAAACTTTGTCCTTTGCGGCGGCACATTGTCCATTAATTATTATTCAAAAAGAGGAGTTAAAAAGTATTAAAGGAATTCGTGGGGCAATTGGTGGTGATGCTCGTATAGAAAAAAACTTTGAAAATCATAACTTTAGCATAGAAAGTCCTACGTATTGCTACATTTTTTCTGATGGATTTCAAGACCAATTTGGTGGGAAAGGTGCATTTGCTCGCAAGTTTTTGTCGAGTAATTTGCGAGAATTACTTGGGCAAAACTACACAAAACCATTTGCAGAGCAACAACTTATTTTGAAAAATACCTTTGAGGATTGGAAAGGCAAAGAAACCCAAACAGATGATGTCTTGGTAATTGGTTTTAAAATTGGTTAAAATAACGCAAAAATATAACACAGAAAAATAAAGATGACTTGTTTGGTTTGTTTAGAAAATATAGAATTTTTTGCCTATCATGGCTATTATCCAGCAGAGCAAATGCTTGGCAATAGATATAGTGTTGATGTGCAGATTGAAACAGATTTTTTGCAAGCAGCAAAAGAAGATGCACTTGCACAAACTATTCATTATGGCGAAGTATATGCTATGATACAAGAACAAATGGCTATTTCGGCAAAATTATTGGAACATTTGGCGTACAGAATTGTCGCAAAAATTTTTGAAAAATATGAAAAAGCATACCACATAGAAATTACTGTCCGTAAACACAACCCACCAATTGGTGCTGTGTGTGGTGCTTCTAAAATTGTATTGAAACTAAGTAGGGAAAATTATTTCAAAAATTTTGCATCATAGAAAGTGTAATAGCAATAAAGTGTCTTGGTGGCAAAAAAATACTTTCCAAGCCTTGAAGACTTGAAAAGTATAAATAGGTTTATGATTAACTTTCGTTATGTAACCAAGCCTTTTTGCTAAACAAATCTTCTTTGGTTTCGACAAAATCAGGGTCTGGTACACAGCAATCTACAGGACAAACTGCCGCACATTGTGGTTCTTCGTGAAAACCTACACACTCAGTACATTTATCAGACACAATATAATAAAACTCATCAGAAACAGGTTTTTGGGTTGCTTGTCCCGAAATTACCCCAACACCATCTATTTCTACGCTTTCTAAACTTGTGCCACCTGCCCAAGTCCATTCTACGCCACCTTCATAAATAGCCGTATTTGGACATTCGGGTTCACAAGCCCCACAATTTATACACTCGTCTGTTATCATTATAGCCATAGCACAATATTTTTATAGTACAATTTAAAATTTTCTTTATTTTGTAACAAAGGTATATGTGTAAATGTTTGTAAACAAATTTATTTTTATAGACTTTTCTAAAATTTAAGTAATCAGTAATGTAAACTTTGTAATAGTATGTAGGACTGTGTAAGTGAATCTGCTAAATCTTTAAGGTGCTAATTTTTAGTTTCTAACTAAAATTTGTTTATCAAAAAACAAAATTTATCTTTGTAGCCTAATCATAGTTTGCATAAATGAAAAAAATATTTTTAGTAGCTTGTTTTCTAATTTTACAAAATTGTTTGCCAATACAAGCCCAAAGTAGTGCAGAAATTACCATTCGCAACATCTTGGCTACACAAACAAAGGCTTGGAATAATGGAAATTTAGAGGAATTTATGCTCGGATATTGGCAATCTGATTCTCTAAAATTTATCGGCAAAAATGGTATTACCTACGGTTGGGAGGCTACTTTGCAAAATTATAAACGAAGTTATCCCGACAAACTTGCCATGGGAATTTTAACTTTTGAAATAGTCAGCGTAGAAAAAACCTCTGCCAAAACTGCTTTTGTGATTGGAAGATGGAAACTACAACGCCAAAAAGACGAACCAAAAGGTTATTTTACCTTATTTTGGAAAAAAATTAAAGGAAAATGGGTCATTGTAGCAGACCATTCCTCCTAAAAAACGCCACTAAATTTACAGTACCTATCATAATATACAATTTATTTTTCATTTTTCTTCATTTCTAAATAATTTTAATTTATGAAAAAATTAGTATTTTTCTCTTTATTCTTCCTAACTTTTTTGGGTCATGCAACTTTTGCACAAAAAACCGAAAATACTGAAGAAGAAATTTTTACTGTAGTAGAACAACCTCCTATTTTCCCTGGTGGTATGCAGGCATTAGGTAAATATCTATCGGATAATCTAAAGTATCCCAAAAAAGCAGCAAGAAAAAATAAACAAGGCACAGTATATGTAAATTTTGTAGTAAATCGTGTAGGTGAAATCGTAGATATTAAAGTGCTTAAGGGCATCGGCTTTGGGCTGGATGAAGAAGCTATGCGAGTTGTAAAAAATATGCCTACTTGGGTACCAGGTACGCAAGGTGGTAAAACAGTTTCGGTAAGATATAATTTACCTATCAAATTCTTATTAAATTAAATATCTCCATTGCGAAAGTCTTTTGCAAGGGCTTGAATGACTTTCGCAAGAAGTATCGAAATAGGAAATAATAGAAGTTACTCTACTACTCTTTTATAAAATATAAATATACTAAAACTAAAATAATTTTATAAAAAACAGAACATAAAGATGTCGTCTTTGAAAAAAAGATGACATCTTTGGATAAAACGAATGAATTTTTTAGTATACTTGCTAAGCAATGCGTTATATTTCCTATTTCCTATCTATTATTATTATAGCTTTACCAAAAGTTCTACTAAACTCTTTTTTCTCAAAAAAAAATACTAAACTTTGCCCCACAAAACAGATTTTTTCAATTTTTTAGTAACTTTCGCAAAAATTACTAACAAAAAAATATGCGTATAATAATAAAATTTAATTTACTTATTGTATTAGCTGTTTTTTGCCTAAGTTGCAAAGAAAAAGCTAAAATAGACGAAAAACCAAGTCCCGAAATTACCAGCACAGATAGTATGCAAGAAGACGAAGCTGCTTGGAAAAATGCACCACTTGCCGAACCTCCGCCACCACTCGATGTACAGTTGTTGGAAATAGCCCAAAAAGTAGAAAATGCGTGGAAAGAATTAGAGGAATTAGATACCAAAAAATATGCTGCGGTTGGGCAGATTGTGCAAGAGTTTCGTAAAATCAAAGGAATTAACAAAGCATTGTTAGATTCTGTAGAAACCTTACAAAAAACGTCTATCTCTTTGCGTTACACCAATACAAACCTTAATGATACAAGTGTGTTGATAAAATATGACCGAAATGTAGAAATATTGATGGATAAATTAGATAGATTGGAAGTTACCAGCAAATATTTAGACAAATGTCGCAAGTGTATGGATATTTTTGAGGAAATTCGGCAAATGGATTCTCAAGATTTGGGGCGAAGAATCCATTTTATGAGTGTTGCCAAAGATTTGAATGAGATGTTGGAGAAAGAAAAAGCAGCTATTGCCAAAATGACCGACAAACACAAAAATATCAAAAAAGTGCTTAATTTTCCACACAATTAATTTGTAGCCACAGAAAACAACATTTATACTTAAATTTTATGATGCGTATTGGAATATTTTTTGGTGGGCAATCTCGTGAACGTGAGATTTCTTATTTGGGTGGTCGTACTGCCTACGAAAATTTAGATAAAACTTTGTTTGAGCCTGTTCCTATTTTTGTTGATAGTTTTGGGAATTTTATTTTGTTACAAACAGAATATTTATACAAAAATAGTTTGCGAGAATTTTATGGAAGTTTAGACCATAAAGGATTTGCGGTTTATGTAGAATCTTTGGCATTATCGGCAGAGGAAATAGACAAGCTAATTAATAATATTGGTACAAAGATTTTGCCCCAAAATTTTAGCAACTATTTTGATTTTGCTTTTCTTGCTTTGCATGGGCAAGGAGGCGAAGATGGTAGTTTACAAGGGCTTTTGGAATGGTATAATATGCCTTATTCGGGTTGTGGAATTTTGTCTTCAGCAGTTGGTATCGACAAAATTATCCAAAACCAATGGATAGCCAACATTACAGGACAAAACAAAGCAAGTTCCAAAATTACTTGGAATACATGGAAAAATGGAGATAAAGCAACTATTTTTGAAAACATCAAGCAACAAGTAGGTTTCCCATTTGTGGCAAAAGCACCACATCAAGGCTCTTCGATTGGCGTGGCTATTATCAAAAATAACAATATAGACGAATTTATAGCTGCTATGCACCGTTGTTTTTTTGTAGTAGAAATTGCTGCGAAAACTTGGAATGGCTATAACCAAACACAAAAACACAGCTATTTGCAAAATCTTACCGATTTAGACAAAGGTATAGGGTTTCCAATGTATGTTCCTAATTCCTCCAAAAATAATATTATCATAGAACACCCTGTAGAATTAGAAATGTTTTTGAATGGCTATTTTGCTACGCATACCACAAATCTAACTATTTTTTCGAAGGATACTGAAGAAGAAATATTGTTAGAGGAATTTATCGCAGGGCAGGAATTTTCTTGTGGCGTATTGCAAGATGACAACGGAAATGCCATTGCATTGCCACCAACCGAAATCATCAGTGCATCGAGTTTTGATTTTGATTCCAAATATAAAGCTGGAGGTTCTCGCAAAGTAATTCCTATTCAAAGCACCGACAACAATATTTTGGCTATTCAGGAGGCAGTAAGCAAAATATTTACACAGTTGCATTTTCAGGTCTGTGCAAGGATAGACGGTTTTTTGACCGCCGACAATCGGGTGGTTTTGCATGACCCAAATACTATCCCTGGTATGTCGCCAAGCTCCTTAATTTTTAAACAAACTGCCGAAATAGGACTCAATGTGAGCCAAACTTTAACGTATTTTATTATTGCCTCTTTGCAACAACGCAAAAATACAGGAAAAAATACAACAGTTTTGCGAAATTCCTTACAAAAAATAGAAGACCAATTAGCAGAAAATAAACAGAGTACACAAAACCAACAATGTTTGTACATAGATTTTGAAGCTACAGAAGCTGATTTTTTAAGAGCCAAAAAAGAATATGCAAAAGCAGCAAGTAATGGACAATATAAGCTACAAGCACGACTACAAACTACACTAAGCAACGGAGAATCAAGGGTTTATCTTGTTCCTTTTGCTTTATTGATGCGGGAAACTTTTGCAGAAATGTTTGAAATATTGCAATTACCACGACATCAAATGCTCGAAAAAACAGCTGAAAATGCAAAAAAATTAGTAGAAAAATATCTAATCATGTAAATTGCATATTCATCTAAAAAGCCTGTGCGTAGCTGGAGCTACGCACTACTATTATACAACGTACATTAACTATGGAACTTAGATGATTAGCACAATTACAATAGTATGAAAAAAATTAAGATTCCAGAATTTTCGAGACTAAAAAATTTGTCTAAGATGCAAAAATTTTTTTGTGTCTTGCTTGCATTTTTTTGCTTATTTTTTATTGCAAATAGCTTATTTTTTAGCCCTCCAAAACAAAATATTACTTCTAATGCCTTATTATATGACCAAAACGAAGTAAAAAATATTTCGGCTGCCTTATTTACGCATACAGATACTTTGCTATCTTTTTCTTATTTTAAGGACACAGTTCGGCGAGATAATTTGGCAAAACAATTACTTTTATGGTATAAATTGCACAATTTTCGCCTGATTTGGTTTCCTGTTGGCTTAAAAACCAATAAAGCAGATACTTTATTACAAATTTTGGAAAATGCCCCTTATGAAGGACTTATAAGCAAAGATTATTTTGGAGATAGTATTGTTGCCTTATCCCAAAATATTCGTAAAGAAAAAACAAAGACTACTTTTCAAGAACTTGCCAAGTTAGATATTTATACTTCAGCAGCTTTACTATCTTATGGATTGCATAAAAAAGCAGGCAAACTTAGCACTGCACGCAACAAATATAATACAAATTTTTGGGCAGATGACCAGCATTTTCAAGATAGTTTGGCAATGTATTTTTTCAAAAATATGTACCAAAAAGGGCTAAAAAAAACCATAGAAAGTCTTACTTGTCAGCACCCACAATATCATTTACTTAAAAAAGAATTAGCAAAATATATTCGTTTTAAAGAAAGAAATATAGCTCCTATTGTTTTTGATAAGGACAGTAGTTATCAATTTGCAGACAGTTCGACTGCGGTTTTTTATCTCAAAAAGTATTTGGAAGCTACAGGAGATTTTCCTTTACAGACCAAAACGCAAACTAATTTTAGTAGCAATTTAACAGGATTATATGATAGTACCTTGCTTTTGGCGGTGCAGAGATTCCAATATCGCAATGCTTTAGAAGAAACAGGCATTGCCAATAAAGAAACACTAAAAAAAATTAATAAAATTAGCGAAGAATGTATTTCCAAAATAACAATTAATTTGGAAAGATTAAAATGGCATTCCTATGAAAAAAGCCCTAAAAAAATTCGTGTAAATTTGCCAGATTTTCGGGTTTCTTATCTTGAAAATGAACAAATTATACATTCTATGCCTGTCGTTGTTGGCAAAAAAAGTTCCCCTACCCCTATTTTTAAAGACACTTTGGAATATGTAGTTTTTAATCCAACTTGGGGAGTTCCACATAGCATTGCGAGCAAAGAAATGCTTTATAAACTGCGTAGCAATAAAAATTATTTGGTAAATAATGGCTATGTATTGTATGAAAAAGGTGGGAAAAATACCGTAGATTCTCGTAAAATAAATTGGTTTAAAATTACAGAAAGCAATTTTGCGTATAGTATTTTGCAAAAATCAGGGAAAGATAATAGTTTAGGTAAGTTAAAATTTTTATTTCCTAATAATTTTCATATTTATTTACATGATACACCCGAACAAAAACTATTTGCACGCAAGCAACGTACCTATAGCCATGGTTGTGTCCGTTTGGAATGTCCCTCTACGATGGCATTTTATGTATTGCGAGGGGTAAAAGATTGGGACAAAAATCGTATTTCTCAAGCATTAGCAAACAATAAAATACAACATATTGCATTACCTCCGAGTCATTTAATTCCTATTGAAATTAGCTATACTACAGCGTGGGTAAATACCGCAGGGCAATTACAACTACGAGAAGATATGTATAAGTATGACAAAGAACAACTAAAACTATTTTTTGAGTAGTGAAATAGGCAAAAAATTTCGTAAATTTATTTTTTTGTTATTTTTTAGATAAAAAATGTTTTTTTCAAAGTTTTTTTATTTACTTAGTATTTGCATTAGCTTTGCAAATATATTTTCAATTAGCTATCTTATGAGATTAACAAATAGAGCAAAACACATGGAGCAAAAACCAATGACTTTGGCGGAGAAAATGTATCTTCCTGCCATTGCACAAGGTCTTGGTATTACCATAAAACACTTTTTTCGTAAAAAACCAACTATCCAATATCCCGAACAGAAACGCGAAATGAGTGTAATATTTCGTGGCTTGCACGTACTCAAACGTGATGAAGAAGGGCGTGAAAGATGTACGGCTTGTGGTTTATGTGCTTTAGCATGCCCTGCCGAAGCTATTTCGATGGAGGCTGCAGAACGTAAAAAAGGCGAAGAAAATCTTTACCGTGAAGAAAAATATGCAGCCGTTTATGAAATCAATATGTTGCGTTGCATCTTTTGCGGTTTGTGCGAAGAAGCCTGCCCAAAAGCTGCTATCTTTTTACAACCTGATGTAATGGCACCACCTTTTTATAGTAGAGAGGAAGTTATTTATGGCAAAGATAGGCTCGTAGAAACAATGGAAAAACGTGCTAATACAGGCATACAAAAATATACAGGCGTAAAATCCTAATTATATTTCCGATTTTATTGCTTATGTATTACAAAAGACTCCATAACTTAATTTTTGCAAAAATTAAGTTATGGAGTCTTTTGTGTTTTATAAAACAAATATTCTAAAAATTTGTTAAATTTGTGTAACTTTATTATATTGCTGCTCATTTAAGAATTATAAATTACTCCTATCCCACTATTCACTACTATTATATATTATTCTATTGAAAATTTCCAATTTTCCATAGAATAAGTACCTAATTATCAATTACTTACATTTTTATAAAAGACAAATTTCTAAACTTCGAATGATTTGACATGATGAAAACTTATGCTATCCTT
>JBIKRY010000228.1:0-8023 GCA_044348925.1 Bernardetiaceae bacterium | reverse complement strand
CGATGAAGATTCTTTGGCAGTGCGTTGTTTAAAAACAAAAGAAGAGATTGTAATTGGAGATTATAGACGTGAATATGTGCATTATAGAAGCAAAAAAATAGACAATTCGGTGGGCGAAATACCTATCTCTATTATTTATTTGCCATTGCAAATAGAAAATAATCCTGTAGGTGTGCTAACTGTACAAAGTTTTAAGGTAAATGCCTATAATGAAAATAATTTGACCATTTTGCGGACTTTGGCATCTTATGTTTCTATTGCTATTGCTAATGCAAATTCTTATCATATTATTGAAGAAAAAAACAAACATATTACAGATAGTATTCGTTATGCCCGTACCATTCAACAAGCCTCCCTACCAGGTCGCAAACGAATGGCAGAAGCATTGCATGATTATTTTGTAATTTTCAAACCAAAAGATATTGTTTCGGGAGATTTTTATTGGTTAGGACATATTCAAGAAGAAAACGAAGAAAATAACGAAAAAATAGATAAAGTCTTTATTGCTGTAGCAGATTGCACAGGACACGGTGTGCCAGGTGGATTCATGTCTATGATAGGCAATAATTTGCTCAATGAAATAATCAAAATGCAACATATTTATGAACCAGCCAAAGTCTTAGAATATTTAGACGAAGGAGTAATTTTGGCATTGCGACAAAATGAAAAATCTAATGATGATGGTATGGATATTATGCTTTGTTGTTTGGAATATAACGAAAATACCGTAAAAATTACCCTATCAGGTGCAAAAACATCTATGTTCTATGTTCCACAAAATGAAGCACAAGTACAAGACATACGCGGAGATAACCGTTTAATTGGTGGATTGATTCACAAAAATAAACCATTTACCAATAAAGAAATT
Source organism: Bernardetiaceae bacterium (assembly GCA_044348925.1). Classification (GTDB taxonomy): domain Bacteria; phylum Bacteroidota; class Bacteroidia; order Cytophagales; family Thermoflexibacteraceae; genus JAAFKA01. The sequence continues at coordinate 7,155 of JBIKRY010000228.1, read as the reverse complement.
ATTTTGAATCGTGGAGATATGATTTATTTGGCTTCTGATGGATTTGCAGACCAAAATTCGCCAGAAGGATTAAAATTTGGTAAAGAAAGACTCAAAGAATTTTTTACACAAAACGCAAGTTATCCAATTCAAGAACAACGAAATCTGTTAGAATTGGCTCTACAGACACATCAACAAGATGCTGCACAAAGAGATGATATTACCGTATTAGGTGTTAGATTATAAACAAAAGATTAGTTGCACATAGCAACTAATCTTTCTTAACTTTACAAACAATGAAAAATAATTTTCTTTTACTTGCACTATTTTTCTGCATGGCTATGGCTTGCAAAAAAAATACCGTCGAAATATCCAATTACCAAACCCAAATATTTCAAGCCAAAAACTATTTTATTCAGCCAGCAAGCATTTATTATCCAGAGGTAGTATTGAATAAATTAACTGATTTTATGTTAAAAAAATCGGATAGCATAGAAATATTGAAAAAACAGGGAAAAACTTTTTTTGAGAAAGCTAAAGATTTGGAAAAAAGCAACCTACAACAAAGTATTTTCTACTACCAACGCACTTTAACTTGTATGGTGTCGCCTGCGGTTTATAAAAAACTTGGTGATTTGTTGCTACAGGCACACCAGCAACAAGAAGCAGCAGATGCTTACCAAATGAGTATAAACTTATTAGAAAGTAATAGAAAAATTACTAACAAAGAGGTAAGTAGTATTTTAGCAGAATTTGATAAATTTTTGGGAATATCAACCCCCAATTTGCAAGATTTATACAAGCAAGTTATTGCAACAAAAATTGCTACAAAAGACTATGAAAATGCAATGAAAAATATTATAGACGCATACGACCATAAAATAATTAGTAAAGAATTTATTTTAACAGACAATTCTCTGCAAAAATTGCGAGAAAATTCGACATTCAAACATTTTTATATCATCACGTTGGCAGAGGGAACAGAAAAAGATATGGCTATGAAAAATTTTTTTTTGAAAGATTTTGATAAGCAAACACTTCCTTACACTATTAGTATAACTCCACCACGCAAGCAATATACCTATAGCAATGGAGATAAATATATAGACCCAGAAAATTATTATGACAACCCTGTTACAGAAAAATATGAAAAAATGCTCAAACCAGCCGATAGCTATATTTCATTAAAACCTATTGCCCAACTGCACGAAAATACAAATTATACCTTGTTATTAGTAGCTTATGACACTACTTCTATCCCAAGTGCTACAGATAATTTTAGAACATTTACCTATATATTATTTAGTTTGGATAAACAAGGTAATTTTATAGACAAAATGCCCGTTGCCTATCGTACCCCATTTACCGAAGCAAGTGCCAGCATTACAGAAACAGGTTTTGAAATAAAAATATTTGACCGTATTTGGAAAAATAAAGAATATTTTAAAGCACAAAAAAACAATGAACTGTTAAGCGTAAAATTAGTAGATACAAAAACCTATAGCATAGACGCAAATGGAAAATTTAAGTAAAGTATCTCCTAAATATTTTATATTTTGAATAAAAACAACAAATTTTTGGCAAGAATACTGCAAAAAAGCATATTTTTGTCCGTTACAAAACACCTAAAAAATGAAACCATTAGAAGTAGGCAGATATAATGAATTAAAAATAGTAAAAGAAGTACCTTTTGGCTTGTATTTGGAATCCAGTGAAGGGGAAATTTTATTGCCCAAAAAATATGTTCCCGAAAGTGCAAGTATTGGAGAAATGATAAAAGTATTTATTTATACCGATTCAGAAGACCGATTAATAGCTACCACCTTAACACCTTTGGCGGTTTTAGATGATTTTGCTTGTTTGACAGCCGTACATAGCACAAGTTTTGGCTCATTTTTGGAATGGGGTTTGGAAAAACACCTTTTTGTACCTCTCAAAGAACAACACCGATTGATGAAAGAAGGACAAAAATATATCGTAAAACTATGTTTAGATAAACAAACCAATCGTATTATTGGGATAGGAAAAATAGCAAGTTTTATAGAAAAAGAAAATATCCAACTCCAAGAAGGCGAAGAAGTAGCACTAATGGTTTATGAACAAACAGATTTGGGCTTGATGTGTATTATCAACAACAAATATGTAGGCATTTTATACCACAACGAAATCTTCAAAGATTTGTCGATAGGCGAAAAATTAATAGGTTATGTAAAAAAAATACGCGAAGACAAAAAAATAGATTTGAGTACTCGCAAATTAGGATTTATTGGCATTGTAGAAGACAAAAACATCATTTTGCAAAAATTAGAAGAATATGGCGGTTTTCTACCTTACAATGATTTGACATCGCCAGAAGAAATTCAACGAGTATTCCAAATGAGTAAAAAAAGTTTTAAGAAATTAATAGGTAATTTGTATAAAATTGGTTTAATTCGCATAGAAACATCAGGCATATATCTACTAAAAACGTAGTAAGACAAAATACCTATTTTTTTTTGCTAAAAAAAGAAAATGGCTACTTATTTGATATATGATTTATAGAATATAAAAAATATTTATAAGATTGTAAATATTTTGTCTGAATATGTTTTTTTATTAAAAAATATTGTAATATTGCATAACATATACGTACAAGTAGATTTTTAGTCTGCCATCGTTAGTTTTGCTTAGTTTCTTGGTATCAGCAAAATCTTTAAGAAAATTGGACATCCATCAATACTACAATCAGATGCAATCAAGTGGCATTATTATGTCTTACAAAGGTGCTGCATCAGGAGATTTACTTAATAGCATTATAGCTATCACGCAAGCCAAACTTTCCGAAGTTGAGCAGAAGTCTGCTATACGCAAACGTCTTTTTAGTATCTTAGTAGAAATATTGCAAAATATTCAAAACCATTTTGACCATATTGCTGCCGAAGACATTAAAGATGAAGATGCTATAGTATTCGTCTTAGCAAAAACAGGAGATACTTACAAAGTTCTAACAGGAAATTATATTCCCAAAAATGAAGTAAATTCCCTCAAAAAACGTATTGATGATGTAAATGCCATGTCTAGTGATGAATTAAAAAATAAATATAGAGAAACCTTAGACCACGGACAAGTTTCAGCAAAAGGTGGAGCAGGTTTGGGAATTATTGATATTGCAAGAAAGTCAAGCAATAAATTAGAGTATGATTTTAGAGAAGTAAATGAAAAATATTGTTTCTTTAGTTTAAGTGTTACAGTAGCCGCCGTATAGCGAATAAAGATATGGAAAACTTTTATTTAGAGGAAACTTCCAAAACGCCGAAGTTAAGTTTTAGCTCTCAGACAGGGAAGTTCTTAATGGCTGGAAGGTCTATTCCTGAAAACTCTATCGAGTTTTATAAGCCGTTATTTGAATGGCTTGATGATTATGTAAAAAATCCTGCTAACAAGACAGCATTCGACATTAAACTCGAATATTTTAATACAAGTTCGTCTAAATGCTTAGTAGAAATATTCAGACGACTTGAACAAATAAAAAATCAAGATATTAGTATCAATTGGTTTTATGAGGAAGATGACGAAGATATGCAAGAGTCTGGAGAAGATTTTAAAGAAATCATAGACATACCTATTGTGATGAGTGTGATAGAAAGCTAATTTTATCCTTTCATTATTTTGTGCAAAACCTACAAAGTACAAAATCTTTGTAGGTTTTTCTGCGTTGAAAACTTTAGCAATGCAAAATACTGCTACCCACCTACCAATAAGCAAAATTAGTATTTTATTGATAAAAACTATAATCTTATGCAAGGAATTTCTGTTATTATTTGTTGTTATAATAGTGCTACACGCATAGCCACGACCTTAGCACATCTCGCCAAGCAAGAGCATTTGCATACGATTTTGTGGGAAATTATTGTTGTAGATAATGCCTCGACAGACAATACTCAAGAAGTGGTTTTACAAAATTGGCAAAATTCCATTGCACCATTACACCTTTTATATGAAAAAAATGCAGGTTTGGCAAATGCTCGTGCCTGTGGTTTTGCAGCAGCAAAGTATGATTTTTTTTGTATGGTTGATGACGATAATTGGTTAGAAAGTAATTATTTGGCAACAGTTTTCAAAATTTTTGTAGAAAATCCCAAAATAGGAGCTTGTGGTGGCTGGGGTGAAGCCGTTTTTTTGCCAAATACCGAAGTACCATTTTGGTATGATAGATTTAAAAACGGCTATGCTGTAGGAAAAATGGCAGAAACAGAAAAAATCCTTTCCAAAGAAAAAGAATTTTTGTATGGAGCAGGTTTGGCAATGCGTAAAATAATTTGGAATAATTTGGAGAATATCGGCTTTAAAAGTATGTTATTGGGAAGAACAGGCAACAAAGTTACTTCAGGCGAAGATGTAGAAATGAATTATATGGTACAGATATTAGGCTATGATTTATTTTTCTCCCCAAAATTACATTTCAAACATCTTATGGCAAATAACCGTTTGACGTGGGAATATCTCAAAAAACTGAAACGAGGTTTTGGAAGTAGTGCCATTTATCACGGTTTTTATAAAAATGTGTTGTATCCAACTACTTTTCGGACACAAATAAGACGTTTTTGGTTAGGTGAGTTTGTATTAAATTTACTTATTTTATTCGCAAAGTTTGTGTTATTTTTTCCATTTTCCCTTGTAGATAAAGAGGGTTCTTGGCGTTGTGCCTCGTGGCAATATAGTGCTGGTAGAGTAGCCGAAATATGGAATTTGCGAGAAGATTACCAAAAAATTAACCAAAAAATTAACCAATATCGCAAAAATTAAAGAAATTACACCAACAATTTCCTACGAGCAAGTTCACATAGAATAACTAAAAAAATAGTAATTCTCCATGTAATTATTTATGTTTGTGCCAAAGACAACAAGCAAAACAAGATGAAAATACTACTTACTTTTTTATTGCACCTAACTTTTATAGTTCTTGTAAGCAATGCCTACGGACAAAAAGAATTTGTTGCTGGGAGTGGCAAAAAATTAGGATTGGCTGATTTTTTAGAAATTGCAGCCGCAAAAGAAAAAGCTGGTGATATGCGTGAAGCCTCTCGTTTTTTGAATGAGGCAGCTACTGTGCATTGGGAACGAAAAGAATTTGATAAGGCTATTGAGTATTTTGAACATTCTTTGCGATTAAATGAATCTATAGGTAATTTGCAAGGTATGTCGGGTATTAATAGTAATTTGGGAATGATTTATGCGGATAAACAATTATATGCAAAAGCAGTAGAATATTTTGAAAAAGTCCTCGAATATCGGCAAACAGGAAAAGACCAAGAAAGCCTTATCTCCTCTTATGTCAATGCTTCAGTAGCCTTGAATAACATAAAAGGCTATGCAAAATCTGCTATGTATTTGGAACAGGCACTTGCATTGGCACAAGAAATGAACAATGTGGAGCAGATGAAAAGTTGTTATGGTATGTTGTCGGAAACCTATACCAAGGCAGGCGAATCTGAAAAAGCAAAAAAATACTTTGAAATGTATCGTACCTTTCACGAAATGTTGCAAAGAGATAAAGAATTGGTCTATAAACAATCTGCCGAAGAATCTCGTTTGCGAATGCAATTAGCAGAAATAGAAAAACAAAACAAAGAACTTGCTTTAGTATCGGCACAAAAAGAGATAAAAGCACAAGAGAAAACATTAACTTCGTTTGACTCTGCCAATCAATCTCTGATGGAAAGTATGAGTAAACAAGAATTGGCTACCAAAGTGCAACAATTACAATTTGCCCAAAAACAACAAGAACACGAAGCCAAACTCAAAGAAGAAAAACAAATTCGTTATGCTTTGTTTGCCATTTTTGCCTTTATTACGATTTCTGGATTGTTTTTGGTAAAAAATTATCGAGAGAAACGCAAAATTAATAAGCAATTAGTTCAACAAAATGCTGCTATTTTGCAACAACAAGAGGAAATTTTGACGCAAAGAGATGAATTAGAAAAAAATTTCGAACTTATTGAAAGCAAAAATCAGCATATTACTGCAAGTATTACCTACGCACAACGCATACAAGCAGCAATGCTTACAGATACGCAAAATTTACAAAAACTATTACCTAATTCTTTTATACTTTTTAAGCCTCGTGATATTGTTAGTGGAGATTTTTATTGGTTTCGAAAAGGGAAAAATACAGACGGGGAAATAAAAATAATGTTGGCTGCTGTAGATTGTACAGGACACGGAGTACCTGGGGCTTTTATGTCTATGATTGGCTCTAATTTATTAAATCAGATTTTGGCAAATGGCACTACTTCCCCCGAATTGGTTTTGCAAGAATTGCATCAAGGAATAACTTTGGCTTTGCACCAAGACAATGGCGAAAATAAAGATGGTATGGATATGGTTTTTTGTACTATAGACCACCAAAAGCAAATGATGGAAGTTGCTGGTGCAAAAAATCCTATACTATATATTCAAAACGGCGAATTACACGAGATTAAAGGCGACAGGCACCCTATTGGTGGCAAAGATAAAGACGATAATGCACGTATTTTTGCCAAACATACGATTGCTATTAGCCAGCCAACCTATTTATATTTGTTTACAGATGGTTATCAAGACCAATTTGGCGGGAAAGACAACCGAAAATTTATGATAAAACGAATGCGAGAAATGTTCTTAGCAAATTATCGCGAGCCAATGCCCAAACAAGAAATAATATTTAACCAAATTATAGAAGACTGGAAAAATGGACAGCACCAAATAGATGATATTTTATTAATTGGTTGTGCCATTAATACATAACATAAAGTAAACTACAGATTAATTCATTGCTAATCAACAAGTTACAAGTAAAATATGGCTATAGCTACATATCTAATAATTAGATGCTAATATTTTAAATTTGTCTATTTCTGTGGTACTTAATTTTTCCTTATTTCGAGCCTCAAAATCCTTTGCCAAATCTACTAAACACAAAGCATACAACCACAAATCTGAAGATTTGCTAAAAGAAAGTCGTTAGAGTACGCTATTTCCTAACTCTAACGACAACAGGGGTGGGTCAAAAAGCAGCTTTTCAATGCACTTTTGACGTGCTGGTGGAGTTGGCTGATTTCTATGGTTTTACCAAACAATTCTCTAGTTTATTTTCGAATTTTTGCCCATTTTTCACCACAGCAAAAATAGTGTGCAAAATCTTATTTTTAAGTGCAT
>JBIKRY010000227.1:0-8033 GCA_044348925.1 Bernardetiaceae bacterium | reverse complement strand
TTCTTTTAGAGTTCCGTAGGAACGACATATTTCGTTCCTACGGAACTCTAAAAACAAGAGAAAACCATCTTTTACTATAAATATTTCAGTCCTACGGACTTTTAAAAACTTGTGGGTAATCAATAGGAGGCTAAAGCCTACGGTACAATTAAGTTGCCTTTGGCAATTTAATAATTTTCGGTAATCATATCCATTCAAAGTATATATATGCTACAAAGATAACAAATTTATGTATTTTGCTTTGTTTATGTTGCTAAAATTCTATGGAGGGAGGAGTTTTTTTGGGGGAGATTTGTGGAATGTGGCTAAATCAAGATAAAACAAAAAATAGGAAGTAATGCTACTACGAAAATAACAGATTTGCAACAAGAAGTAAATTATTTGCGGGCAATATTGGAAAAAGTAGTGGTGAAATAAATGCTTTATTGCAACAACTAAAACCACAATTTTTCGTATATTTGGGAAATAAAACATAAAAATATGGAACTTTCGCAACAGCTTAGTGCTGAAATTATAGAAATAGCACAACAACAAGATGTAGAAAAAGCCATACAAAAAATTTTGAAAGAATACATCGAACTAAAATTAGCATATTGGCAGACGGTTAATTTAAGGTTTGAAAACGAAGTTGGTATGGATTATAAAGTCTATGAAAATACACAAGCAACTATCTATGATGGGGCTGATTTTTCGGCACAACAATTTTTTTGGAATTGGACAGACGCAGTGGCTATGATAGAATTTTATCAACGAAAACTACACAATGGATTTACAGGAGTTTGAACAAATTTTGAAAATGGCTTTGTCTGCACTCAGCTATATTACAGAGATTAGTATTGTACAAAGAACAGAAGTTTCTTTGAGTGGAAAAATTGGCTTGAAAAAACAAGATTATGAACTCCATTTGTTTTATAATCAACAAGTTTATGCTTTACAATTTGCTTTGATATACGAAAAACAACGTATTTGGGGTTTAGACAAAGATAATAGAATTGGCTGGCATATTCACCCACTAAACAATGTAAACGTACACCAAGAAATTCCTCAAAAAAATATAGCAGAAATTATAGCAATTTTTGATGCCGTTTACGAAATGTTGTAATAGAATAACTTATTAAATAAATGCTTTATTGCAACAATTAAAACCACAATACCGAAAATATAAAAATAATAAATGGATTTTGGAGTTTGCCCGATGAACAAGAAACTGTTACAAAACTTTTAGCACAACTAACAAAATGAGGTATTTATTAGACACAAATATTGTTTTGTTGTGGGTAAAAAGTTTTGCTTTTAAAGAATTTCTCGACAATTTCTATGCACATCATACAGTTGCTATTTCGGTAGTAACATTAGGAGAACTTGAATCTATTGCAGTACAAAATAAATGGGGAAAGCCTAAAATAGAAATTTTAGAAAACCTAACAAACAGCTTACTCAAAATAGACATCTATAACTAACTATCAAAGCATACGCAGAAATAGAGGCGTATAGTCAAGGTCGACTCACAGATAAACAAATTCCAACGGGGTATCTGCACGCAACATGGGTAAAAATGATTTGTAGATTTCGGCATCTGCTTATATTATTGAAGCCACTTTACGCACAACAGACCAAGATTTTTTGCATTTGGATAAAATCTTTTTTGAGGTAGAACTACTTGATATTCAACAGTTTATCTCCTAATTTGATGACACTATTTTGAATTAGTAAGCATACTTTCCAAAAGTTTGTAAGAAATTGGAAAGTATATAGGTTTTCCGTATCAAAAAATTTTTATTATACAACTAATTAAATGAAATATAATATAGACTTTTAATTCGTAGTTCACGTTAAGTAGTAGTTGTATTGTATATTTCAATTTAAAATAATTATAATTATTATGTATAAGATTTTAATAATTTTATTCTATTTTTTGCAAACTTATTCCTATGCTCAGTCTCCTTTTTTCAAATATAAATTAGAAAAAAGAGGAACATCTATGAATTTTCCTATTTTTGAAAAAGACACTTTTTCTTTGGTTGCCGACAAAATTAACCAAACCTTACAACTTGGCGAATTGGCACTTATAAAAACTCAAAAAGTAGTTGATATTTTCAAAGTAATGTTTCCTAAGGCGGAAGACCAACCTGTTTGGGGGGTAAGTTTCGCCATTTCAACAAGTGTGTTTACTAACACAGCAAAAGTATTATCTATGAAGTTTGATGAAACAAGTTGTGGTGCTACTTGTTATTATTGGGTGCAATACTACAATTTTGATTCAAAAAAAGGTGATATTATTAGATTAAAAGACTTATTTACAAAACAAGGCTACAAACAATTTTGTCAATATATTACAAAAAAACGTGTTAAAAGTTTTCGTAAAGCAATTAGTAAACTTGACAAGGTGAGGCAAAAAGACTTTAATTACATCATAGAAAATTACCAAAATGATAATTTTAATGACTTCTATATAGAAAAAGGTAGTATTTATATTGATGGATATAATAGTTTTTCAAAACACGAAAAATTTGATGGCATAGAAACTATTTCTGAATTTGTATTTTCTGAATTTTCCATGTATCTCAATGATTATGGTAAATATTTATTTTTGGAAGATAATGTTATGCCAATAGATTATAAATTAGATAATTTTCCAAAATTATATAAAGGAAAAATTGCAGGGCAAGATGTAATATTGCTGATAAAATTATATGATGATGCGACTGTTTCGTGTATTTATGCCTACGAAAAGTATGGTATTGGAATAGATTTAGTGGGAAAAATAAGTAATGGAAAACTAAATTTGATAGAAAAAACAGCAGATAATGAGGACAATGGATTTATTGAAGCTACTTATGAAGATGATAAAATTATTGGGATTTGGCTAAATAAAGATAAAACAAAAAAACATGAAGTAATGCTACTACAAAAATAACAGATTTGCAACAAGAAGTAAATTATTTGCGGGCAATGTTGGAAAAAGTAGTGGCAAAGTAAAATGTACTTTTTGCCAAATTTGTTCAAGGCTTTTAAGCTGCGTGATGCTCTAAAATTTTTCTTTATTTGTTAAAAACAAATAAGTTTAAATAATAGTAGTATATTTGCGAAAAAGTAATTTTCGCAAGTAAAGTACCTATTTATTTAAAGTATATTCCCATGAAAGCACAAACACAAATTAGGTTTAACAACCAAGTAGCAAAGGATTCTTTCAGTGCCACTTTAAGACGCAGAGTAGATGCGTATTTCAAAGAAAATAATATTTCTAAACAAGCAAATGGAGCAATGGTTTTGAAAACTATTGTTTTGTTGGTAATGTATATAGTGCCTTTTATAGCTTTGCTATACTTTCAACCGAATTTTTCTATAAGTTTGGGTTTGTGGGCTATTATGGGTTTAGGAGTTGCAGGTATAGGTATGAGTATTATGCATGACGCAAACCACGGAGCCTATTCGAGCAACCAATTAGTAAATACGTTGATGGGACATTCTCTCAACTTGATTGGCGGAGCAGTTTTTAATTGGAAATTGCAACACAACGTATTGCACCACACTTATACTAATGTAACATACGTAGATGAGGATATTGCAGATAGAGCCGTATTAAAATTTTCCCCTCATACTCCTGTAAAACCTTATCACCAAGCACAATATTTATATGCTTTCTTTTTCTATGGTTTATTAACTATTTATTGGGTAGTAGCAAAAGACCTTGTGCAGTTGTTCAAATTTACGGCAAGTGGCGTAAATAAAAATACAAAAATGGAAAATACTTTGTTATTACTAAGAATATTATTTGACAAAACTCTCTATTTGGCGGTGGTTATTGGCGTACCATATTGGTTTTTTGGCTTTGCTTTAGGCGAAGTTATTGCAGGTTTTTGTTTGATGCACTTTGTGGCAGGGGTAATTTTAACGGTTGTATTCCAATTAGCACATACGATTGAAGGTACAGCACACCCATTGCCAAACGAAAATGGCGTAATAGACAATGATTGGACAGTACACCAATTAGAAACTACAGCAAACTTTTCGCCAAAGAACCCACTCATTACATGGTATGTTGGTGGATTAAATTATCAAGTGGAACATCACCTATTTCCTACTATTTGCCATGTGCATTATCCAAACATAGCACCTATTGTAGAAGCAACTGCCAAAGAATTTGGCGTACCTTACTTAGTCAATCATAGATTTATAGACGCATTATCGGCACACATAGACCTTTTGCATAGAGTAGGAAGATTGCCAAAATTAGAAGAAGTAATGGCTTAATTGCATTGCTATTTATAGGAATATTACCACTACATTGTTTTTACAGAAAAAGGTTGTCTTTAAAAAAGATGACCTTTTTCTGTAAAAACAATGTAGTTTTGGTATCCAACAAACCATTAAATTTATCCTACTGCAAGTACTTGTAAGAGTACGACTCCCAATTATTTGCCACGACTAAGGCACAAATAACTTTTTGACAATACGCTAAGCAGATATAATTTTTACTATATCGGTTTAGCATCTGCTTTTTCGCCCCAAAACCACAGTTTAGACAGCCTCCACAAGCGTAGAATAGATACAAAAGCAGAATTCCGTTCGGAATTCCGTAAAATCTGCACATTATCAAAAAAAATCCTTACATTTTTGCAGCAGTTCTTTTGGAAAAAAAGAATGGCGAAACCCGAAAAGCCAAAAGAGTAGGGGAAATTTTAACAAATTATAGCAATGAAATACATATTGATAGTATTCGTGTTCTTACTGCAAAGTTGTAGTACAAAAGAAGAAGTTACACCTGTTACATTATATAGAACTAAAACAGACTGGGTTTATGGTGTTGTAACTAAGGATTATTATGATCAAAATGGTAAATTAGTTTGGACAGATTCAGGTAAATATTGTGGAGGAGCATCTATTGGAAGTGATAGTACAATAAATCAAGCTTTACCAGACAGTGATTTTAGTTCTGTTGATACAAAAACAGTTGATTACAACAGATTTATTATTTGTAATAACGAAAAAAGATATTTTAATCTACCTCTTATTGGTGTTGGCTCAAATGTAAGATTTCAAAGAAAGCAGGTTAATGGTAATTTTTTTAGTGGTTGGTACGTAAGAACTGGAGATATATTAACTTATAGAAGTATTACTATATATGAAACTCCAACAAATATTACAAGAAATAGTAAATCTTATGTAGTGAAAAAACTACTTACAAAAGCACTTTACAATTTATATCAATAAATTAATGAGACCAATATACATAGCTTAATGTTATATATCTGGTTTTGATTGGTAAAATATGGCTTGGCATTGGTTTAATACTTGGTCTAATGATTTTTGCTGCATTGGTCATCAAAGATGATGGAACTTTATAATTTACCCTATAAAAGCTATTTTTCCATATTCAAATAATGGCAAAAGTTACCCACAAGTTTTAATGGTGCAAAAAATTTGCGGTAATTACTAATTTTATTAAACAATAAGATTTTTCAGTAAAATAATTATTTTTATAAACAATAATTTCACTTTAAGTCTATTTTAATTATGAAAAAATTAATTTTATTTTTCGTCCTTTCACTTGCTATGCTACATTTTTGTGATGCACAAAGTGCGGAGTTGCATATCAAAAATAATTCTGGTCGTACTATGCTCATTAAAATTATGAATAGTAACACCAATAGGTTATATCGAACTTTGCGTTTGTCTGCCTACGAAAATGTTACAGAATATTTTTCGGAAACCAATAAATATTATTGCAAAACAGAAGCACGCAAACAAGGTAGTGAAAGTATTTATGAAAAGGGTAAAGCCTTTGAGGTGTATGTGGGCAGAGATGGTTATTCGGTACTTACAATAACTTTTTCGGTTTCGGAAAGTAATTCGCCTAATGTTTTGGGTGGTAGCAGAATTTCAAAAGATGAATTTGATAGAAATTAGATAGTTTTAGCACTAATAAAATACAATTTAATTAGTTAATTGTATTTTATTAAAACTATTGACTGCCCTACACAAGTATAGTAAAATACATATACCTACAAAAATAAAATATAGTACCTTATAAAAGCAAACAAAAATAAATTAAATTAGCATTTTAAACCACTTACTACTACAAAAATCCATGAAAAAACTCTTTTTAGTATTCCTACACCTCTGCACTTCCTTTTTGGGATTTTCGCAGACCTTACACGCCATTATTTTTGCAGATACTTTTGATGCAATGATTGGGGAAAGTGTTTTGCAAGATTATGAACGAATGACTATAGAAACAACCAATATTGCAGCAGCATTAGGTTATCAACAAAAAAATTACTTTTATCGAGATTATGATTACAATGTCGATAAACTTAAAGAAGCACTTAAAAGTATGCAATGTAATGCGAATGATATTGTGATTTTTTATGCAAGTTCTCATGGAGGAAGGGCAGCAGATGATAATAACCGTTTTCCACGAATTATAGTGGCTAATAATCTTATTGCAATAACAGAAATAGACGAAATTATTGCACAGAAAAAACCAAAATTTAGAATAGTTATTGCGGATTGCTGCAATTCTGTTATACAAGGATTTTCAGCAAAGGAACTTTCGGGAGGTACTTCCAAAATTTCGCAGACCGTAGCCATAAATTACAAAACTTTGTTTGCACAAAAAGGCAATATTTTGATAGCAAGCAGTTCGCCAACAGAACCTTCGGCAGCTATGGCAGATGGTGGCGTGTTTACAACTTGTTTTTTGAAAGAATTGGGCAATACCGTAGCAGGTGTGAGTGGTACGGTTACGTGGAATGATATTTTTGAAAAGGCAAAACGAAATACCAAACAAAAAGCAGGACATACACCGATTGCAGAGATAAACGTGCAAACTACACAAGCAATAGTAACAAGCCCAAATATAGCAGTGGTACAAACTCCTGAAATAACACAAAGTCCTGCGGATAACTTAGAAAATAATATTATAAATGCTTTGTTATCAGTAGCAAATCCTAAAAAAGATGAGTTGGCACGTATAAAAATGGTGCAACCACTCTTAAAAAAGTATTTTGCTAATGCCACCGCAAAGGTTGAAGTAATAGGTAAAAATGGGGTAACTTTGGTAGATAGAAAAACTGCCGAAGACTATATAAAATATCTTGCCACGACTAAAACATTATTGCAATTAGTACAACTAAAAATAGAAAAAGACAGTCAAGGCAAAATTATAGCTTTGCAAATACACGAAATTTATAAGAATTAAACTTTTAAGCAAAATGAAGAAATATCTACTCACAATTCTAATCATACTTTTAATCACTGTAAAGGGATTAGCTCAAACAGCAGCCAATAATCAGAATAATGATATTGAGTCGGCTCGCAGTATTATTGCAAAATATTGTAATCTTCTTAAACTTTATGCAAAAAAAGAAGACATTAATGTTCGCAAGCAACTCTTGGATTTAGTTCCAAAAGGTTATTTGGTCTTTAATGATTTTGGTAGCCAATACAGTGAAATAGAAATGTTTGCCTATCTTAATATCATTTCAATTACTTATGACAATGATATAGAAATAGATTTTGAGGAAGATATTAGTAAAATATCTATAGTTCCTTATGTTACCAAAAATACTACTTCTTCTTTATTCAAGGGTAGTATTACAAAGAAAATTAAAATAAAAAAAGATGTTAAAACTGTGAAAAATGAAATTGTGGTTGATATAAATACCAAAAAAATTATTAATATTTTTCAAAGCAATATTAGCGACAACATAACAACTATACAGGAAAGTAATAACATAGACATTTTTAATAATGCTGTTTCGTTGTATAATAATAATTCGTATGACAGCCCTGAAAGAGAACGTGCATTGAATATTTTAGAGAAATTGGCTAATGATGGTTATTATCCTGCCATATTAAATTTAGCAACACTTTTTAATGGTGAAAAAGCCTTTAGCTATTCTAAAAAGGTGTTAGATGTAAATTACGCAGAAGGTATAAACTATTTTATTAGAGCTTATAATCAAATAAAAGATGAAAAAATAAGAGTTAAATACAATAATGATTATCAAGCATATTTAAACATAGGA
>JBIKRY010000226.1:0-8035 GCA_044348925.1 Bernardetiaceae bacterium | reverse complement strand
AACCAGAACTACTTAGAAACCATTATTACAAACTTAGATTTAGATGCCAATGCAATTAAAATGCACCCAAATTATCAAAAAATACTAAAATTGGGCAAAATTAATATTTAAAATGTACGGAGTATTGTAACTATTGGACTTATCGAAATATTAGCAAATACAGTTACTTTTTTATCTGATGTTTTTAGTACAGTATTTTCTGAAATGGCAAATATTGTACAGCCTATACGAAATGAATTTTTGCTTTTTAAAAATGACTTGCTGAGTCTACCTCAATTTGTAGCCACAGTTGCTGGCAGATTATGGGAGGCAATGGGCAGTATTTTTGAAAATATTTTGGCTGGACTTAAAGAAATGGTACTGAGAAATATTGCAGCAATCCCTGGTGGTGAGTTTATTTTAAAACAGTTAGGAGCTACTACTACAGATACAGTTGCATTATCTCCAGTACAGAAACAAGAAGAACCACCAATAAACAAATATGTTGCTGAGCAAAAAGCTACACAAATGTCTGCAATGATGGCTACAGCAAATAATACAAATTCATTACCAAGCATAGATGCAAAAACAGGTGCAAATGCTCAACAACCTATGATTATCAATATCAAAAATCAAATAGGAGAAGAAGAAGTAAGTTCTATTATGACAAAAGAACAAGAGTATCAAGATAAACGAAAAAACTAAACGTATGGTAGTCAGCACAATCACACCCATTAATAGTGTTTATCTTGTAGAATTGCAAGACCCTTTTGAAACTTTGGCATTACAGTTTGTACCAAATGAGATTAATAAAACTCGACAAGGTAATTTTGAAGCAGTATTGCCAACGGGTAGAAACAATCCTATTTTTCAATACACAGGTGGTAATGATGATTTGAGTTTAGTAGTAGTATTTTATGCCGATGATGAGCATAGAGAAAGTGTTTTGAAAAAAATAGCATGGTTAGAATCTTTGGCAAATTCTGATGGGTATAATGCCCCAGCAAGAAGGGTAAAAATAGTTTTTGGTAACGTATTTCGAGAGGAAAAATGGGTAGTGAAAACAGTATCTACAAAGATGTCGGATTTTGCTAGTTTGTATGGTTATGCTCCTATGCGAGCTGAGATAAATTTATCTTTATCCTTGGCTCCTGATACGAACTTAATTTTTAAAGATATTAGGCGATAATGGAAGAACAATTAATTTTGCCCGAAAATAATCTTTACTACAAAGGCTCTATTGTAGTGCTTCCAAATGGTGATACTTTTTTGGAAGCTCCTGATTATATAGCTCCTACAAAGCCTAAATTCACTTTACATACAGTTGTGCAAGGTGACGAAATTACTAAACTTGCTTATAAATATTATAAAGGAATAGTCCCCGATGCCAGCAAATATTGGCATTTCATTGCCAATGCTAACGACTTGGAAACTCCTTGGGCTTTGGAAATTGGGATGGTTTTGCAAATACCTGATGTGTTGCAGTTGAGGTTGTTGAGGTAATAAATGGTTTCTAAAATATCAAAAAAATATTCCTAATTGTAGTTAAGGTTGTTGATATAATAATAAAATATACTTTTATAACTAATAGCTACCTAAAATTAAGGTAGCTATAGTTTTATTCAGTAATTTTAGGAATATGAAAAGTCAATAACTCTTATAAAGGTTTTATAAAATCCCAAGATTCTGGATTAGCATCAAAAATATCCCAAGATGCTGGAATTAATTTTAATGAAACATTTTTTTTGTAATTTGCTTTCTTTTTTAGCAATTCTATGTACTGCAATTTATTTAGATTTTTCATATATTGTGAGTGTTTAAGGTAATAAATTTAGTAAAATCTTTTAAAATAAATAAATTTGTTTTATTTATTTGTAATATTCCTAAAAAATAAAAATTCCCCCACTACTTTTCATAAACTATTATTTATATTATTGTTCATTTGACAAATTTAACAAGCTATATGGTTGTAAGTCCTTTTTTCCGTATTTCTGTTGCTGACACAGGCGAAGACATCACAGATTTGTGCGACGGATTAGACTATGAAGAGTCTGCCGAAAAAGATGATTTGATGAACATTACGATAAAAACTAAAAATGTTTTCTTAGTAGATGAGGAGTGGTTAGCTGTTGGGGAGAAGCTATATTTTATTTTTGGGTATAAAGGAGGTTTGCAATCTGGACGTTATGTTGCCACTATTGCAGACATAGATATTGACTATGGTAATATAACTACTATCAAAATCAAATGTAGTGATGCTGGTGCTTTTGCAAAAAATACCACGAGTAATAAAATTTGGAAAGATGTTACAGCCACTGATATTGCTCAACAGTTAGCCGATAAATATGAATTAACTTTGCAAGCCATTCCTACTAATAAAAAGTATGCACAACTGCCACAAGGCAATAAAAATGACTTTGATTTTTTGCAAGAGATAGCCAAAAAAGAGAATTTACAGTTTTATATTGCAAGTGACCAGCTTATATTGAAGTCCAGAGATTTGCTAAAACCTTCTATTCGTACGTATAATTTGGGGGTGGATATTCTTAAATTTAAACCTTCCACAAAGACAAGTAAGGATGCTCCGAGTTCTCAAGCAGCACAAACTACCACCTTAAATCCTGTTGATGGGACTACTAAAACGCATAAAGCTACAAATACCGACAAAGAAAACGCCTTGCAAGGAACATTTACTATTAATTATGCCACAGGCAAAACTGACAAAGTTTCACGAAAAAATGATAGTAAAGAAACTGAAACGGTTTTGAATGCCTCCGCTGATAGTAGCGAAGCCAAAAAACAACTTGCGAATAAAGTGCAAAATTCTATGCAAAATGCGATAAAAGCAAGTTTAGAAGTGCAAGGAGACCCTAATTTAAAAGTGAATGAAATTATTACGATTGGAGCAGTAGCAAAAAAACATGAAGGCAATTATTTAATCACTACAGTAAAACATAGAATTAATAAAAGTGGTTATTTTTGTACTATAGAGTTATCTAAAAATGCAACAGGAAAATCTGTAACAGCTAAAAAAGAGCAGAAAAACCCTGAACAGCCTGAAAATAAAACGATTGGCAACGAAAATACTACACAAAAACGAGAACCTGTAAAATATATCTATGAATAGAGATACAGAAAAACATATAGCTGAACAAGGCTTAGAGTCTATTGGCAGATTTTACGGTTTATATCGTGGTTTTGTGGTAGATAATAATGACCCTGAAAAAAGAGGAAGGCTAATCATCAGAATGCCCGAACTACAGCACGAGCAAATTTTTGATGATTGGATTTATGGTAGGGCAATTTATAATACTTCACAAGGTGGAATTTTTGCTATTCCTGAAATAAATTCGCCTGTTTTTGTGAGTTTTTTAAATGGTGATAAATCGCATCCCATTTGGGAGTTTGGCTGGTTTCCAGATAAAGAAATTCCACAAGATTTCAAAGACAATTATTTAAAAGGTATTACTTTCCGCCAACAGAAAATCTTAATTAGTCAAACGGAGGGTTATAAAGTGGAGTTGGGTAATAATGGTATAGAAGTTTCTAAAGATGATGTAAAAATTTTACTTACAGATACCAAAATTACCTTCCAGCAAAATAGTACGATGGTTATTTTGGATAATGGCGTCTCTATAAAAATAGGTGGCTTATCATTGAAAAATATTTTTACTGATTTACTTACTGCCCTTAAATCACTCAAAGTAATGATAGGTGCTGCTCCATCGGGTCCACCAACCCCTGATACGATTGCATTATTTACTGTAATAGAATCTAAAGTAAATGCTTTATTAAAATAATAATGTTATGCAAGATTTCATTGGCACAGGATTAAAATTTCCTATAGAAATTATGGACACAGGTAGTACAGCTCTTGTTAGTGGAAAAGAATTGATTAGACAATCTATTAAAATTATTCTAAGCACTACCGAAGGTACTCGTTTTTTTCTTGGAGAGTTTGGCTCACAAATAGAGAGGGTATTATTTCAACCGAATGATGAGGTATTGCAGTCATTATTACAAACGATGATACGAGAGGCTCTCAAAATTTGGGAAACAAGAATATCTGTTACCAAAATTACTTTTGAGTATCAGCAAACAGATACGCTACGCTGTTTTGTATATTATACTATCGTAAATTCAGGCATTACAGATAGTACAAGTATTGATTGGAAAAGGTAATTTTAAAACCACACTAAATTTATTTTTATGTTTTTCATAACTTTAATAGTTTGTTTATGTTTTTTTTATAGGACAAACAACGCTATTTTATTGCCACCATGCAAGTCTTTGGGCAACTATTTTTAATATAAATACTTGATAATCAGGTACTTAATTGTTTTTTGGAAATTATGATGACTCAATTATGCAGTAGTTTGATAAAAAGGTATAGAAAACTAATAGATGACAAAAAGTAGAGAGTATTTTTTAGGAGAAAGTAAAAAAGTCTTTTTATTTTTATTTTTGTTTTTAATATAATTTTAGTTTAGTTTCGCAGCTATTCTGAAAATTGGTTTAAATACAGTGGACAAAAACGGTACTTCATTAGACATTAGAGCAGAAAAGTTAAAACAGTTGGCTCAATTATTCCCTGAATTTGTTAATGCAGAGGGTAATATAGACATTACTTTGCTAAAATATTTGCTTGATAAACCCGAAGCAGCCCTACAAAGCATTGAGGATAACGAAAAACCTACACCTTATCAGCTTACTTGGAAAGGGAGAGAAAAAGCATTTCTCAAAACCTTAGAAACTACTACTAAAACACTCAATCCTGATAGGTCAAATAGTATAGATTTTGATAGTACCGAAAATTTATTGATAGAAGGCGAAAATCTACAAGTTTTACAGACTTTGCAAAATGCGTATCAAGGCAAAGTAAAAATGATTTATATTGACCCTCCTTATAATACAGGTAATGATTTTATTTACAATGATAAGTTTAAAGAAAATAAAAGAAATTATCAAAAGGAAGCAGGTATAAGGAATGAAGATGACGAAATAGCCATAGATAGTTTATTTAAGAGAAATAGTAAAGACAATGGAAATTATCATTCTGATTGGCTTTCTATGATGTATCCTCGTTTGTTTTTGGCTCGTAATCTGTTGAGAGAAGACGGAGTAATCTTTGTGTCCATAGATGATAATGAACAGGCTAATTTAAAATTATTGATGAACCAGATTTTTGGGGAGGAGAATTTTGTGGGGCAATGGAATTGGTTTAAGTCTGCTACGCCTGCTAATCTTTCTAAGAAAATCAAGAAAAATATTGAATATATTTTTTGTTATCAGAAAAGCTCAAATACGGATAAATTTAAGGGGGTAAAAAAGCATAGTGATGCTGATGACCCTATTACAAAAAGTCAAAATACAGTAAAAGAACTTACATTTAAACCTAATTCTTTACAAATTTCAGCACAAGATGGTATTGTTAAAGCTGGAATTTATGGTACTGATAAATTTCCAAACGAATTGCTTAATGATTTAATTATAAAAGATAACACAAATGAAAATACTGTTACTTTTAAGAATAAATTTGTTTGGACACAATCTAAATTGGATACAGAATTAGATAATCAAACTCGTATTTCATTATCTAAAAACCTTGTTATTTCATATAAAAAAGCAAATTATGATGAAGAAGTACCACCAAATTTTATTAGTAAGGAGGTTGGAGTTGATACGACGGAAAATGGAGGTAGAGAAATCCAATTACTTTTTAATGAATTAGATGTATTTGATTATCCAAAACCTATTTCTTTGATAAGATATTTGATGAATTTTTGTTGTAAACCAAATGATATTATTTTTGATTTCTTTGGAGGAAGTGGCACAACAGCCCACGCAGTTTTAGAACAAAACATAGAAGATGGAGGTAACAGAAAATTTATTTGTGTTCAAATGCCTGTAAAAGTTGAGCTAAATAGTGAAGCACAGAAAGCAGGTTACAACAGCATTTTTGACATCACAAAGGCACGTATTCGCAAAGTAGTAGAAAAACTAAAAAAGGAAAATGAAACTAAGTTATTTACTACTTCACAAGATTTAGGTTTTCGTACTTTTAGGTTAGCGAATAGCAATTTTAGGCAGTGGAATGGCGAAGTAAATAATGATAAGGCAGTATTACAGTTAGAAATAGACCACAATAAAATTAGCAATATTGCAGAAAGTCCAATAGAATTTATGTTGTATGAAATTTTGTTGAAAGAAGGGCATCTTTTGACTGAAAAAGTAGAGATAAAACAAGCAGGTGAAGGCAATTTTTATTATTTGCCTACTGTAAATTTGTGTGTAATTTTGGAGGGTTGGGGTTTAGATATGCGTAATCGTGTGGTAGATTTGCAGCCTAAAAAAGTTATTATTTTGGATAGTCTTTTTGAGAATGATGACCAATTTATGAGTAATACAGCTATTTATTTAGAGAGTTTTGGTATTGATTTAGAAATTGTTTGATAATGGAAAAACTCTATGCTTCGGCTTTAATCAATAAACTAAAAGGTGGAACTACTCAGCCTTTTATTATGGAAGTTTGTGACAAAAACGGCAACTATAAAGGTAATTATGTTGTTAAGATATTTACACAAAAAGATGAAGCACAAGGACAAGCTACTGTAAAAGAGTTTATAGCTAATCAATTAGCCATAGAATTTGATTTGCTTGTTCCTGATTCAGCCTTAGTTTCTGTTAAAAAGGAACTTATCATAGAGTTGAAAGAAAAGTATGGATATAGTGATATAATAGCTGGGTGCTATTTTGCTACAAATTATATAGACAATATTACAGATTATCAAAAGGGGTTTACTACTAGAAAAATAGACATAGAAATCCAACAAAATATTTTTGCCTTTGATATGTTGATACAAAACAGAGATAGAAGAATAGGCAAGCCAAATTGTTTTATAAAAAAAGGCGAATGTTATTTGATAGACCACGAATTGAGTTTAGAAATTACGGAAAGTTATAAGCAATATTACCTACAATGTGAATGGCAAAATTTAGCCGTTGGTTATGAAATAAAAGATAGGGAACATATATTTTATGAAACATTAAAATCAAATAAAAGTGTTAATTTTAATGAATTTCAGCTATATTTGCATAATATTTCTTTGAATACTATTGAAAAAACAGTTAATTTATTAGCAGATGAAGGTATTTTAGTAGAAATTTTTGATAGTATTGAGCCTTATTTACAAGACGCAAAAAAGGATAGTGCAAAATTTTGTGAAACTCTTAAACGTATTTTGTTATGAACTTACAAAAAAAATATTACTTCGCATTATTGCGTTACTGCCCATCTTTTATTTTGGGAGAACAGGTAAATATTGGCATTTTATATTTCTTTCCTGACGAAAACAAAGTGGATTTTGTATTTCCTTCTACACTTGTACGTCTTAAAGATTTTTATCCCGAAGTTCAGCTTAGAGTAGTAAGAGAATATTTACAGCATATAAAAAAGACTTCACAAAATATTATTCTTGAAACAAATACTTTTTTTCCCGAAAATCCACAGGAGCTTATCGAAAAATATTTTGGCTTGCCAAATTCTGTAAGTATCTACTTTGAAAGCCCTAAATTAGGTTTTTATAGTAGCATTGAAACACTAAAAAAACAGCACGATACCTTATATTTTCAGTCTTACTATGCAAAAACAGGTAGAAATCCACACGATGAGGCATATTTAAAGCAAACTTTTGAAAAACAATTAGCTACTTTTGATTTTAAACCTGATTTATTGGAAAAACAATATATCATACAAGGCAAACGTAGTAGAATTAAATTTGAGTATGCTTGGCTAAATGGCGTACTAAATTTAGTACAACCTTTAAGTTTTGACTTAACAGAGGCAAGTTCTATTCAAAACAAGTCTTTTACTTGGTTTGGAAAACTAAATCAAATTAAGCAACAAATTACAGATAAAAAAATTCATATTGATTTCTTATTAGCAGAGCCTCAAAATAATGCACTGAAAGATAGTTGTGATGAAGCTATTGAAAATCTTAAAGATATTGGTGATGGTATTTTTAATGTGATACCAGAAAATGAGATAGAAGATTAT
>JBIKRY010000225.1:0-8042 GCA_044348925.1 Bernardetiaceae bacterium | reverse complement strand
ATGGGCATTGCTAATGCTCAAAAAATTACCTGAAAAGATTAGTATAAAGAGAAAACGAAAAAAGGCACACAAAGATAATGAATACCTCAAAAAATTATTGACCTAAATTTTGATGCGGAAAACCTAATTTTTTTGGGATAAAGTAGCTATTTGCATAACTTTTTGTTACAAAATTAAGCAATTTTTGGGAAATAGAGTTTTGATTAGAGTAAAAGTTTATCCAAATAAAACTATTCTTTGCAATATATCTTTCCTACTCTCTAAAAAAACTTTATTTTTTTGCAAAAAACTATCATTTACTACAAAAATTCTTATTTTTGTTGTCCTACAAGCAAATCGTATGACAGCCAAAGAACTCCTCAAACATTATTGGAATTACGACAAATTTCGCCCTTTACAAGAAGATATTATCCAAGCCGTACTTGCAGGCAAAGATACACTTGCTTTATTGCCCACAGGTGGTGGCAAATCTATCTGTTTTCAAATTCCTGCTCTTGCCTTAGACGGTCTTTGTGTGGTAGTTTCGCCTTTGATTGCCTTGATGAAAGACCAAGTAGAACAGTTACGCAAGCGTGGAATTTTGGCAGATGCTATTTTTTCGGGCATGAGTTCTCGTGAAATAGATAGAATTTTGGACAATGCTGCCTACGGTGGGCTAAAATTTCTCTATGTTTCTCCCGAAAGATTACAAACCGAATTGTTTTTAGCAAGGGCAAAAAAAATGAAAATAACTTTGCTTGCCATTGACGAGGCTCATTGTATTTCGCAATGGGGTTATGATTTTAGACCACCTTATTTAGAAATTATAGAATTTCGGAAATTAATTCCCCATGTGCCATGCATTGCTTTGACTGCCACAGCAACCAAAGCAGTAAAAATAGATATTGAACATAAATTGGGTTTTGGCGAAAATTCGGCATTTTTTCAACAAAGTTTTTCACGTGCTAATTTATCGTATTCAGTTTTTGAGGTAGAAAATAAAGAGGCAAAATTGGTAGATATTTTGCAAAAAGTAGCAGGTTCGGCAGTGGTTTATGTGCAAAGTAGGCGAAAAGCAGCACTATTTTCAGATTTTTTGTGTAGAAATGGTATTCGTGCAGATTATTACCATGCTGGTTTGCCTGCCAATGAACGAAGTCGCAAACAAGATGCGTGGATAAAAAATCAAATTAGGGTAATAGTTGCTACCAATGCCTTTGGTATGGGCATCGACAAGCCAGATGTGCGGGTAGTTGTGCATGTAGATTTGCCAAATACGTTAGAGGCATATTACCAAGAGGCAGGCAGAGCAGGCAGAGATGAAAAAAAAGCATACGCAGTCTTATTACATTACCAAACCGATGCTACAGACTTAAAACAAAAAATAGAAAGTGCCTATCCAAGTCCCGAAACTTTGCGAAAAGTATATCAGCAATTAGCAAATTATTATAATTTAGCAGTAGGAAGTAGTGCCTTTGCAAGCTATGATTTTGATGTGTTGGAATTTCAAAAAAATTTCCAAATAGATACCATTACAACGTATCACAGCATCAAACAATTAGAACAAGAAGGGTTTATACAAGTTTCAGAAGCATTTTATCACCCGTCCAAATTACTTTTTACGGTATCTAACACAGATTTATATGCTTTTCAAATTGCAAATGCTAATTTAGATGCTATTATTAAAGTGGTTTTGCGAATGTATGGTGGGGATATTTTTAACAATTTTGTTGCCATCAACGAACAACAAATAGCTCGACAAATGCACACAGACACTAAAACCGTAGTGCAACAATTACAGTTTTTGCACCAATCTACTATAGTGTCTTATAGTCCACAAAAAGATAAATCACAATTAACTTTTACGACACCAAGATTTAAAGCAGAAGAATTGCCAATAGATAGCATTAAATTAGAAAAATTTAAGCAACGAGATTTGGAAAAAGCACAAGCCGTTACACAATACCTCCAGCAAAAACAGCGTTGCAGAACCCAACTATTACTCGAATATTTTGGCGAAATAAACGACAAAACCTGCCAAGTATGTGATGTTTGTTTGCAAAAAAAGAAAACGCAACAGTTACCTATTTTGCACAGTCCAAGCATCAAAGAAGTATTGGCAAATAAATCGTTGCCTCTCCAAGAATTGATTGCCCAAATAAAACCAAGCAATACACAGCAATTTATTGCAGAAATACAAGCAATGGTAGCAAGCAAAGAATTACAACAAACTACTAATGGAGAAATAGCTTTAAGCAATAAAACAAAATAAAAGTATATTCGCCTTTCGGCAAATGAAAGTGTGAAGTGAAACTAAATAGACCAAACTTCGTAGGCAGTTTTAGTGCAGATAACTACGGTTTTTGTTTCAATTTTCTAATTTTATTCGACTAAAGGCGAATATACGGTTGCGTATCATTCCATTATTTGCAGCTTTTGGCATAAATTTCTGATAAAACGTATTTTTTATGAATATTTTTCCTTGCAAAATATAAAATATCCAAAAAACAAGTATATTGCAACGTGAAAAACCTTATATTTTGTAATGTATTGATTTTCAAGGTTTTACCAATAGACTTATTTTCCTCTTAGTATATATATGGCAAGTTTAAAGGAAGTTAGAAATAGAATTGTGTCTATTACATCGACACAACAAATCACCAAAGCAATGAAAATGGTGGCAGCAGCAAAATTACGTAAAGCACAAGAACGTAGTACGCAAATGCGTCCCTATTCGCAAAAATTGAGTGCTATTTTGAAAAAAATAGTAGCAAGCACCGAAAACTCTGCCCAAAGTGAATTTTTAGAGGCAAGAACTCCTACTAAAATATTAATTGTAATTGCAACTTCAGATAGGGGTTTGTGTGGTGGTTTTAATAATAATGTAATTAAATCTGCAATGAACTTAGTTAAAGAAACCTATTCTGCACAATTACAAGCAGGAAATGTTACCTTTATGTGTATTGGTAAAAAAGGCAAAGAAATTTTACAAAAACGCAATTTTAAAGTAGATGCAGAACATGCAGAAATATTTGGCAAATTGACTTTTGAAAATGTAAAATTAGCAGCCGAAAAAGCAATGACAGGTTTTACCAACAAAGAATATGATGTGGTAGAAATCATTTACAACGAATTTAAAAATGTGGCTACACAAGTGGTTTGCACCGAAAGATTTTTACCAATAGCTTTGGATAAAGTAGTGGAAAATGCAAAAAAAGCCGATTTGTCCAAACCAGACGCAAATACTACAGATTATGTATTTGAGCCAAGCCAAGAAGAAATCATTACCCAATTATTGCCAAAATCTTTGAAAATACAATTTTTTAAGGCTCTATTGGAATCTAATGCCTCTGAACACGGGGCAAGAATGTCGGCTATGGATAAAGCAACCGAAAATGCAGGTGAATTGTTGAAAGAACTCAAATTAACCTATAACCGTACTCGTCAAGCTGCAATTACGAAAGAAATTCTCGAAATTGTTGGCGGTGCTGAAGCATTGGCAAGTAGCTAATATTATTTACTTATACTGTATGCAAATTGTATGCAGTATAAGTAGTTTTTATCAAAATATTGGTAAAATTTCATTGGAATAAGCATAAATTTTTTAGCTATAATATTTCAGTTTCTCAATATCATTTCCTACCTTTGCAACCTAAATTACAAAACATTTACTATCATGGACAAAAAAGTAATGGAAGCTAAATTGCACGAATTAAAAGGCAAACAAGCTGCTATCTTATCTCAAAAGAAAGCAAACCGCAACGTAACAGAATTAGAGGCAGTTCGCAAAGAAATGAACGAATTGAAAGCAACAGTTTCAAAACTTTACAGAACAAAATAAATATGTTGCTCAGGCGGCTTTATGTCGCCTACCCATTTTTTCTAAACTTATACTTATTCACAAACACAAGGTTAAACTTGCTATATATATACAATTATGAATATTTCTGCTGCTGACGTAAATAAATTACGCACAATGACAGGTGCAGGCATGATGGACTGCAAAAAAGCTTTGACCGAAGCACAAGGAGATTTTGAAGGTGCTATAGACATTCTTCGCAAAAAAGGGCAAAAAATTGCTGCTGCACGTGCAGATAGAGAATCTTCTGAAGGTACAGTTTTTGTAAAAACTAATGAAGCACAAACCGAAGGTATTGCTATCGGCTTAAATTGTGAAACAGATTTTGTTGCAAAAACAGAAGGTTTTTTACAAATGGGCAATGCTATCTTAGAAGTTGCTGATACACAAAAACCAGCAGATATTGCTACTTTATTGACTTTGCCTATAGATGGACGTACTATTGCAGAACATTTGTCAGATATGATGGGCAAAATTGGAGAGAAAATAGAAATATCTTCGTATGAAGTAGTAAAAGGCGAAAAAGTAATTTCTTATTTGCACGGCACAAGAATTGGCGTATTGGTATCTTTGCAAAATGTAGGTGGAGATTTTGAAACGGCAGGCAAAGATGTAGCTATGCAAATTGCTGCCATGAAACCTATTGCTTTGGATAAAGATGGTGTTTCTACAGACCTTATCAACCGCGAAATAGAAATTGGCAAAGAACAAGCAAGAGCTGAAGGAAAACCTGAAAATATGCTTGAAAAAATTGCATTAGGTAAATTAGCTAAATTTTACAAAGATTATACTTTGTTGAACCAAGAATTTATCAAAGATACAAAACTTACTGTTGCACAATACTTAAATGCTACGCATAAAGATATGACTGTAGTAGCTTACAAAAGAGTTGCAATTGGTGTAGCTTAGTCTTCAACTTTTTATACAATATTATATAGCCTACAAAATTTATTTTGTAGGCTATATTTTTAAGTGGCTTGTTGCAAAGTTTTTATTCGTTACTTATAAAATTAACATTGCATCTCCATACGAGAAAAAACGGTATCTTTCTTTTACGGCAATATTATAGGCTTGCATCACAAGGTCAAAACCTCCAAAAGCACAAGTCATCATCAATAAACTTGACATAGGTTTGTGAAAATTAGTAACCAAACTATTGCAAATTTTAAAATCGTATGGAGGAAAAATAAATTTATCTGTCCAAGCATCAATCGGTTTTACTCTACCACCTGCTGACACAGAAGATTCCAAAGACCGCATAGTAGTTGTACCAATTGCACAGACTTTGCGTCTATTATCTAAAGAATGGTTAATAGTGTCTGCTGTGTCTTGTGAAATAGAAAAATTTTCAGAATCCATTTTATGTTTGGTCA
Organism: Bernardetiaceae bacterium; assembly: GCA_044348925.1. GTDB lineage: Bacteria > Bacteroidota > Bacteroidia > Cytophagales > Thermoflexibacteraceae > JAAFKA01. Next base: position 2,831 of record JBIKRY010000225.1, on the reverse strand, counting down.
AATCTTCTACATCAATATCTCTAAAAGTTCCTAAGCCAACGTGTAAGGTAATAGGTTTTATTTCTACTCCTTTAATTTCTAAACGTCTAACCAAATGAGGGGTAAAGTGCAAACCAGCTGTTGGTGCAGCCACTGCTCCAATATGTTCCGCAAAAATTGTTTGGAATCTTTCTCTATCTTCAGGCTCTGTAGGACGGCGTGATTTAATATCGGAGGGAATAGGAGTTTCGCCTAAAGCATTAATGGTACGGTAGAAATCTTCATCACTACCATCAAACAAAAAACGAATAGTTCTACCACGCGAAGTTGTATTATCAATTACTTCTGCCACCAAATCACCATCTCCAAAGTATAATTTGTTACCAACACGGATTTTTCGGGCAGGGTCTACCAATACGTCCCAAAGATGTGCCTGTACGTTGAGTTCTCTTAATAAAAAAACTTCGATTTTGGCTCCTGTTTTTTCTTTGTTACCATATAAACGTGCAGGAAATACTTTTGTATTGTTCATTACCAAAACATCTCCCTCATCAAAATATTCTAATATATCTTTAAATGTTTTATGTTCTATTTGTTTGGTTTTGCGATGAACAATCATTAAACGTGATTCATCACGATTTTCTTTTGGATATAATGCAATTGCATCATCTGGCAAATCAAATTTAAAGGCGGATAACTTCATATTTTTAGTTTTTTTCGTACAGTAAATAATAAAATAAAACCTACAAGAGTTTTGCAACTTATAGGTTTTCGTGTGTTGGTTTGGTAAACAAGTCCTTTTGAAAAGTATTGTTAGTTCTGTAAAATTATTTGATAAACATATCGTGTAGCATAATAGCACCACCCGTCAAAATTACATTAACGATAGCCAATGGAATAAGGTTTTTCCAACCTAAATTCATTAATTGGTCATAACGAAAACGTGGCAACGTCCAACGTATCCACATAAAAAAGAAGATGAATGCTAAACCTTTGCCAACTAATGCCCCAAATCCTACCAAAGTTGCTATATTTTGTCCAAAAGTTGCCAAAACAATATCAGCAAATGGATAATCATAACCACCAAAATATAAAGTGGACATTACTAAACCTGCTACAAACATATTTACATATTCGGAAAACAGATATAAACCAAGTTTCATACTACTATATTCGGTGTGGTAGCCGCCAACTAATTCCGATTCACATTCAGGCAAATCAAAAGGTGTACGATTACATTCTGCAAAAGAACAGGTACAAAAGATAATGAATCCTAATGGTTGTGCAAAAATATTCCAATTCAAAAAGCCGTGTTGTTTGGCTACAATTTCACTCAAATTGAGAGAACCAGACATCATCAAAATTGCAATAATAGACAATCCCATTGCCAATTCGTAACTAATATTTTGGGAGGCAGCACGAATAGCACCCAACAAAGAGAATTTATTGTTAGAAGCCCAGCCACCTATCATTACCCCATAAACTCCTAAAGATACAACCCCAAAGATATATAAAATACCTATATTAGCATCTACGGGCATTAGGCTAACGGTTTGGTTGCCAAATATTAATTTATCCCCAAATGGAATCACAGCACTTGACATCATAGCCGTTAGCATAGCCAAACTTGGACCTAAAATGAACAAAAATTTGCTGGAGTTTTCGGGAATAAATTCTTCTTTAAAAAACATTTTCCCTGCATCTGCCAAAGGCTGTAGCAAGCCAAAAGGTCCAGCACGATTGGGACCTATGCGGTCTTGCAAGAAGGCTGAAATTTTACGTTCTGCCAAAGTAGAATAGGCAGCAATGCCAAGAGTCATCGCAAAAACTATCAAAATAAGGACAGCTTTTACTAAAAAGTCAAAAGGTATAGATTCGAGCATAATGGTACAGACAATATTAGTCTGCAAAATAAATAGTATCTTTGAGATAAACTATCATTAAGCAACAAAATTTATAAAATTTTTATCTTACTTGCATAAATATTCAAAAATAATTTTAAAATCTACATGGAAACAAGCCTAAAAACAGCTTTCATTACAGGAGCTACCTCTGGAATAGGAGAAGCAACAGCAAGAATTTTTGCACAAAATGGCGTAAAACTAATACTTTGTGGCAGAAGAACAGAAAAATTAGCACAACTAAAAGCTGAACTACAAACCCAAACCCAAATTCACACCCTAACTTTTGATGTACGTAATAGAGAAGAAGTTTTTGCAAATATTGCAAGCCTACCCGCAGATTTTCAAAAGATAGATATTTTGCTCAATAATGCAGGCAATGCACATGGATTTGATAGCATACAAAATGGAAACGTAGAGGATTGGGAGGCAATGATAGACAGCAATGTGAAAGGACTTTTATATGTTTCGAAAGCTATTATTCCAAAAATGATAAGCCAAAATAGTGGTCATATTGTCAATATTGGGTCTATTGCAGGTAAAGAAACCTATCCAAACGGCAATGTATATTGTGCCTCCAAATTTGCCGTAGATGCACTAAGCCAAAGTATGCGAATAGATTTATACAAAAACAATATCAAAGTAAGTGCCATAAACCCAGGTATGGTGGAAACAGAATTTTCCTTAGTTCGTTTTAAAGGCGACGAGCAACGTGCCAAACAAGTATATGCAGGATTGCAACCACTTACTGCACACGATATTGCAGACTGTATATGGTTTGTTGTTAGCAGACCTCCCCATGTAAATATTGCAGACACCTTGATTATGTCTATTACACAAGCCTCTGCAACACAATTTAATAGACTTGGATAGAACTACCTTAAAATAGTTAAAAGCACAGAACAGTAGTTTTTTTACCAAAAATTCCGTAATCTTTTGGCAAAATGAACC
>JBIKRY010000224.1:0-8072 GCA_044348925.1 Bernardetiaceae bacterium | reverse complement strand
TTCTGTTCCAATCCAAATATTGCCTCTTTTGTCTTGAATAATGGCATTAATTGCCCCTTTGTTGAGCAAATAAAATTCGAGAGTTTTCGCATCTAAATAGTTGTAGGTATAGAAAACATTTTTTTTGGGGTCAAATTTATTAATGCCATTGCTACCTGTTCCAAGCCATAAAATACCATTTTGGTCTTCGCAAATACTACGTATTTCGTGGTCATTGAGTCCAACACTATTTTTACGATAATTGGTAAAAGTGCCTGTTTCTTGATTAAGCAAGCACAAACCTGCATTAGTACCCACCCAAATCTCTTGGTTTTTGGTTTCGTAAATAGTTCGGATATGATTATCTGCTAAAGAATTAATATTTTCTTTTTGATTTTGATAGCAAATAAATCTTTTTCGTGCTGTATCCAACATACACAAGCCCGCATCTTTTGTGCCTATCCAAATCCTGTTTTTAGAATCCGAAAAAATAGCCGATATATAATTAGAAACTAAACTTGTTTTGTCTTTCGAATGGTGTGTATAAGCAATAAATTTGTCTTTTTTGCGGTCATATTTTGCAATGCCTTTGGTGTCTGTGCCAATCCAAACATCTCCATTTCGGTCTGTAGTCAAGGCACGAATCCAATTATCAGGCATGGAGTTTTTGTCATTGGGGTCATTGTCATGATGCACAAAATCATAACCATCATACCTATTTAGGTTGTCTTCTGTACCAAACCACATAAACCCTTTTTTGTCTTGCGTAATCCCTGTTACAATACCCTGCGAAAGTCCTTGTTTAATAGATAGATGCTCAAAAACAAGTTCATTACTCCCTTGCTGTGCCAAAGCAACAGAAAAAAAGCAAAGAAAAAATAAGGAATATAGTAGTTTTGGGCAAGACATTCGTATAAAATTAGCAAAACATAGACTTTTTGACAAAAAAATAGCAATGCAAGCAAATTAAATTATTCTAAAGACTTATGCAAAAAAACTATACTTTTTTTCAAAAAATATAAAAATTCAAATAAAAATAGAAGTTGCGTAGTAGTGCGTAGCTCAAGCTACGCAGCAAAATGTGCAATTTTTTTATACCCTTTTCATGTAAAAAACAATGATGCTACTATAAAAAAAATTAGTTTTGCTAATAAAACTGTACGTAGCTGGAGCTACGTACTGCATTTAATACACCAAAAAAGACACTAAAACCTCTGCCACCAAGAAAATAATCAAGGTAATAAAATACATCCACGACAAAATCCAAGATTTGATAATAGTTTTTAGCATACCTTGTTGATATACATTGCGGAACATTGCCACCACATAAATTACTAAAATACCTAAAAAAGCTACACTAAATTTTTCAAGATATTGGTAATCTGTAAGATAAAACAATACTAAGAACACAGAAATAACCAAATACACAAAAGATTGCATGTGAAAAGCAAATACCAAATGTTCTATGTATAACCTCTCTGACCGTATATAAATTATTTTGAGAAACAATGCCATAAAAGGTAACAACAAAATCATCATAATAGGAATATTGTCGATAATGGTCTGCAAAAAAATACTCAAATCATTGCGACCTATTTTAAGCATTTGCTTTGCCAATTTTAGCCTTAATTCGTCTTTATCTCTCTGCCCCAACGAATCTAATAGAGCCTTATCTGTTGTTTTTTTGTTTTGCACAATCCGTTGAAATTGCTCAAAAGAATGAATACGCATATTACCATCACTTGTATCTTGGCTTTTTTGCTCATATTTTTCTTCTATGGCTTCTAATTTATTATTAATTAGACCACTGTGAACAATAGCTTTTGAATTTTTTTCCAAACTATCAATCAAAGGTTGTAAATACTTGATTTTTTGTAGCACTACCATAGAATCTTGAACAAAATCTTTGTTATCCTTATCTTTAGCATTGGTTATTTGTTTTTGTAAAGATGTTAGTTGCTTTTTTAATTTAGTTAGCTTTTTTTCTTTCTTGGCAGGATTTTGCACACTATCTTTGTCGATAGAAATACTATCTGATTGGTTTATTTCCTTGTTAATTTCATTAAATGGTAAATTTTCAAAATCAAATACATGGGTAAATACAAAAAAATACACTAAACTAATTAGTAAATAAAAACGTACAGGATGCACATATCGAATGCGATGCCCTTCATTAAACGCATTGGTTAATGCCCCAGGTTGCAAAATAAATGGTTTTAAACTCTTAAAAAAACGAGAATCTACAGTCATGTAATCGTCATACAAATCTTTTAAAAGTTCAATCACAGAAACTTTATTGTTGGTGTTTTCTTGTCCACATTGTGGGCAATAATTGTAAATAGATTCTACTCGTAAATTACAATTTAAACAGTGGTTATCTTTACGGCGTTGTTTCATCGTTTTTGTACTAATTAAGTGCCATTTTTGATTCTTTATTGTGTAAAAAATAGTATAATTGATAGGTTATTGCACTTGTTTGCTAAAAAAATCAAAGTGAAGCAAAATGCTTTTTTTCCAATATGCAACATCATGTTGCCCATTATTGCGAATAAAAGTAGCCGAAATTTGCAGTTTTTTACATACTGTTTCCAAATCTATATTACTTTGCAAAAAAACATCTTCAGTTCCACAATCAAAAAATAATAATTTATTGGCAAGCATTTTATTTTCTTGTGCAAGTATTATTTGTTTGGAAATAGCAAATTTTTCCCAACTATGCTTAGTATTTTCGGTTAAATTTCCGAGTATTTTTGTTAATCCAAATTTTTTGGCAAACAAACGCAAATCAAATAAGGCACTTGTAGCAGCCACACTTTTAAATAAAGTAGGCTTTTCTAAAAACAAAGAATATGCCCCATACCCTCCCATACTCAAGCCTGTAATAAAAATATGTTGGCTGTCTGCCCGATAATTTTTTAGGATATACGGATACAAATCTTCAAAGAAAAAACTTGCATATTGTTGTTTTGCAATAATTGGACTATTGATATACCACGAATCATATAAACCATCTGGACAAACCAATATAAATTGATATTGATTAGCATAATTTTGTAAATCTATAATTTTTTGCCATTGTTTATAATTTCCAGAAAATCCATGCAACATAAATACTACAGGATATTTTTTGTTTGTTGCACTTGCATAGCTATTTGGCAAAACAACCAAACTTGTATCTACTCGAGGTAGATACACAGAACGAATATGAATATTTTGTGCAAAAGTCATACTATTTGGTAACAATAGAAAAAAGTAGCAGATAAAAAAAGATAGGATAATTTTCATTGGACAAATATTTTTGTAAATATATAAACTAAACGATTGATTATCAAGCTATTAGATTTTTTAAAATAATTTTACAAACCCTAAAAAAATTATCTATTCACACATATATTTTTGGCAATGCTGGATAGATATTTTGCGTAGTAATTTTTTGTGTACGTTTTTGCTCCATTTTGTACGTTTTAGAACAAAAATAAGAAATCTTTGCTATTTTTTTGTTGATAAGTGAGGTAATAGTTATTTTTTAAGTATTTATTGTATCTTTGTCTAAATAAATGTAAGTTGCGTAGCTGTAGTATGTAGCTCCTACTACGTACTTTTTTGCGATAAAACGTAGTTTTTATAACCAAAAAATACATATTTTCACATAAAATAGGGTTTAAAAAGTAGAATTTTTACTACATAGCTGGAGTTATGTAGCACTACGCAACTTACATTACATAGCTAATAAAATTAAAATCCATATTGAAATAAGCACAATTTTATGAGAATTTTCACAAATATATTTATTTTAGTTGCTGTTTTTGGAAGTAATCTGGTTTTTGCACAAGAAAAACTCAATGCTTTGCAACTATTATCGGACATCAAAACTTTGTCTTCTGATGCTTTTCAAGGACGTAGAACAGGAACAGCAGGTAGCAAAAAAGCACAAGAGTATATTATTCAACGGTTTTTGGATTATAAATTAATGTTTTTTGGAGATGGTTATGAACAACCTTTCAGCTTTGAAACTTCTACGGGAACAAAAATTAATGGGACAAATCTGGTTGGCTATGTAGAAGGAACAGAAAACAAAGATATTTTTACGGTTGTTGTGGCACATTATGACCATTTGGGTATCAAAAATAACGAAATTTATAATGGTGCAGATGATAATGCCTCAGGAGTTGCTGGACTTTTTGCACTTGCCGAGCATTTTATCAAGCATAAACCAAAACATTCTATTATTTTTTTGGCAGTAGATGCCGAAGAAATAGGACTGAAAGGAGCAAAACATTTTGTTACAAACTTGCCTATTGCAAAAGAAAAATTAGCTTTGTGCATTAATATTGATATGATTAGCCGAAACGACAAAAATGAATTATATGCTTGTGGCACTGCACATTATCCTTTTTTGAAACCATATATCGAAAAATTTGGCAATAAACACGACATAAAAATACGTTATGGACACGATATTCCCGAAAAAGAAAACGGTGGCATACAAGATTGGACATTTTCTTCAGACCATGGCGAATTTCATAGGGCTGGAGTACCATTTATCTATTTTGGGGTAGAAGACCACGAAGATTACCACAAACCCGCAGACCGTTTTGAAACCATTAACCAAGTATTTTTTATGAAGGCTACAGAGATGATTATTGACCAAGTAGTTAATTTTGACGAAAATCTGCCTGCCATTCAAGTCGAAAAAGTCAAAAGAGAGAAAAAATAAGGAAAATTATACAACGTAAATTACCCTAAAATAAATAGGAATCTTTGTAAAATATATTGCAAAGATTCCTATTTATTTTAGACAACTAAATTACAGGATTAGTAAGTAAAATTTTCCATGCCTGCAAAATAGATTTTTGCGTATCCAATAGATGTTTTGCATAATGTGTAGGGCTTGGAAAATTATAGTTGGTGCTTACTTCTACGTCTATCCATGTGCTACTTGTAGGCAATGTTTCTATATTTGCTAATTGTGCCAAGTTATTGCCTGTTAATACGTTGCTATGTCGGATATTTTCGGGCAGTTGGTCTATGCCTATTCCTTTGCTTGTCAGAGGTTTTGCCACTTCAAACAACGCATCGCCACTTGCTCTACAGTACCAATCTCCGCCCAAACGTGCTACCAAATCAATTTTGTTTGGATTAATTACGCCTTTTTCGTCTAAAATTTCTTCTTGAATATGTATGCGTAAGATTTCGCAAAAAATCAAATTGCCAGCACCACCTTCTGTTCCTAAAGGCATTACTTGCTTTACTTTACATTCAAAACTTACAGGAGATTCGGCAACTCGTGGAGGTTTTACTAAATCAGAGGCTAAAGCTGTTAAACCAGCCTTGACAAACTCATCTACCCCTTTTTCGTATTCTGTACTTGCCAAAGATGCTTGTTGCACCAAAGCATAATTTACCACATTGATTACTACTTCGTCTATTTCCAATACATTTTCTAAACTATGTTTGGTTGTATTATCTCGAACACGTCTTGCAGGCGAAAAAATCAAAATTGGAGGTTTTGTACTAAACATATTAAAAAAGCTGAATGGACTTAGATTAACTACGCCATTTTTGTCTATAGTGCTTGCAAAAGCAATAGGACGTGGTGCTACAGCACCTTGCAAATACCCTTGTAAGGCGACTGCAGAAATTTCGGAAGGATTAATAGTTTTATACACAGTTGTAAAATTAGCGAATGTTTTGATTTTTTTAATAAAATTTGCGTAGTAATACATAGCTCCAGCTACATAACCTACAGCATGTAAAAATATTCCTCTGCACGTAAATTTACACAAAACTATACAAATTTCTATCCTTCCACAAAAAAGTCTGTATGAACCTGTTGTAAAATAGCTTGCAAATAAGCTGCGAGGTCTATCTCTGTCATATTTTCTAACATAAGTTTGGAGATATTTGCTTGGTTGGTAATTTGTTGTTTTTCTTGAGAAATCGTGTACCTTTTTTGCAATTTTTGGGCTTTTATTTGCTCTCCATAATATAAAAATTCATTATTTTGAGATATATTTTGTGGAAATTGTATGTTTATAGTAACATTTTTTTCTGTATTGCGTTGATAGTCAATTACATAATAGAAAGCATTTTGTGAAGGAATTGTAATTTTACAAACATTGTCTTCACAATCCCATATCCAAGCATATTCTTGTAAACTATTTTTTGTAATAGAAATAATTTGCTGAAAAAATAAGGTAGCTGTGTGCATAAGGTTTTCTATTTGGGCATAATTGTCTGCAATTTGCATATTTTTGTCTAAATATTACTTGTAATTCTTAAATAATTGTTTTATTGCAAAGAAAATCTAATCTTTGCGAAAATTTAGCCATTACTGTACGTATGTCAAAAAACTTAGTCATTGTCGAATCTCCTGCAAAGGCGAAAACTATTGAGGGATATCTGGGTGCAGATTTTACTGTAAAGTCGAGCTTTGGTCATGTGCGTGATTTGCAAAAAGGCAATAATGCCATCGATATTGCCAACAACTTTAACCCGATATATGAAATTTCGGAGGATAAAAAACACGTTATCCATGAATTAACCCGATTGGTAAAACAATCTGATGTTATCTGGTTAGCAACCGATGATGACCGTGAGGGAGAGGCTATTTCTTGGCACTTAAAAGAGGCTTTGGGTTTGACAGACGCAAAAGTAAAACGTATTGTTTTTAGAGAAATTACAAAAACGGCTATTCTAAAGGCTATTCAAAATCCTCGCACTATAGATTATGATTTGGTCAATGCACAACAAGCACGCAGAGTTTTGGATAGATTGGTGGGCTTTGAGTTGTCGCCTTTGTTGTGGAAAAAAATAAAAGCAGGACTTTCGGCAGGTCGTGTGCAGTCGGTTGCGGTGCGTATTATTGTGGAAAGAGAAAGAGAAATCGACAAATTTAATGCAGTATCATCTTATAAAGTAGAAGCTATTTTTGATTTGGAGAAGGGCAAACAACTCAAAGCAGATTTGCCTAAAAAAATAGAAAACGAAAAAGATGCAAAAACATTTCTCGAAAAATGTATTCCTGCCAACTATACCATTAAAAATTTAGAGAAAAAACCTGTCAAACGCAGTCCTTCAGCACCATTTACTACGTCGACTTTGCAACAGCAAGCAAGTATAAAATTAGGTTTTTCGGTTACACAAACTATGGTTGTAGCACAAAAATTGTATGAGGCAGGGCATATTACCTATATGCGTACAGATTCCGAAAATTTATCGGAAGATGCTATCAAAGCAGCTACAGACACTATTCAAACAAATTATGGCGAAAAATATGTGCAGAATCGTAGATTTAAAACAAAATCAGAGTCGGCACAAGAGGCACACGAAGCTATTAGACCCACTAATTTTGGCATACAAAACGCAGGCAATGAAAGTAGTGAAAAAAGATTATATGATTTGATTTGGAAACGTGCTATTGCTTCACAAATGGCTGACGCACAATTAGAAAAAACCATTGCAACAGTTGCTATTTCTACCACTCCCGAAGAGCTTATTGCTACAGGGGAAGTTATCAAGTTTGATGGTTTTTTGAAAGTATATATGGAATCGAAGGAAGAAGACGAGGACGATGCAGAACAAAAAGGAATGTTACCTCCTTTGACAATTGGGCAGAACTTAGATTTGCAAGTGATGTATGCAACCGAGCAATTTTCGAAACCTTCGGCACGTTATACAGAGGCTGCTTTGGTAAAAAAATTGGAGGAGTTGGGCATTGGCAGACCTTCGACTTATGCACCAACTATTACGACAGTGCAGCAACGTGGCTATGTGGTAAAAGAAGATAGAGAAGGCAAAGAACGAAAAATTCAAAAAATGGCATTGCGAAATGCTACAATAGAAATGCAAACTCTTGTAGAAAAGTATGGAGCCGAAAAATCCAAACTTTTTCCTACAGATTTGGCAAGAGTGGTAAATGATTTTTTGGTAGATAATTTTGGAAACGTCATAGATTACTCCTTTACTGCACAAATTGAAACACAATTTGACAAAATTGCTGAAGGGAAAATGGTTTGGACAGATATGATTCGTAATTTTTATACCGATTTTCATTTGGCAGTCGAAGACAAAAAAGAAACCGCAGATAGAGG